>NZ_RZOI01000045.1:0-18131 GCF_004022645.1 Mesorhizobium sp. M4A.F.Ca.ET.020.02.1.1
GGCCCTTTCGGCGAGGCCGAGCAGCAGGTCGGCGCCTTCGCCGCGCTTCAGATCGACACGCAGGATGGAGCGGCCGTGACGGTCGAGATCGTATTCGCCCGGCAGGTCCAGCAAAGGCTGACTGGGGCCGGCGCGCTCGATGCGCAAGACCTCGGCGCCCATTTCCGACAGCATCAGCCCGACCAGCGGCAATGGGCCGAGGCCAGCCATCTCGATCACCGTCAGGCCGACCAGCGGACCGGCCTTTCCGGCAGCGGGGATGCCGGTGTCCATCGGGGCTATTTGGGCGCCATGCGGATGGCGCCGTCGAGGCGGATGGTCTCGCCGTTCAGCATCTGGTTCTCGACAATATGGAGTGCAAGTGCCGCATATTCGGACGGCTCGCCGAGGCGGGACGGGAACGGTACCGCTGCGCCGAGCGAATCCTGCACCTCCTGCGGCATGCCGGCCATCATCGGCGTCCGGAAGATGCCGGGCGCGATGGTGCAGACGCGTATGCCTGAGCGAGCAAGGTCGCGGGCGACCGGCAGCGTCATGCCGACCACGCCGCCCTTGGAGGCCGAATAGGCTGCCTGGCCAATCTGGCCGTCATAAGCGGCGACTGACGCCGTGTTGACGATGACACCGCGCTCGCCGCCTTCCAGCGCATCGAGCTTGGCGGCGCGGTCGGCGACAAGGCGGATCATGTTGAAGGTACCGATCAGGTTGATCTCGATCACCTTGCGGTACTGGTCGAGCGCATGCGGACCCTCCTTGCCGATCGTCTTCATGCCGATGGCGATGCCGGCGCAATTGACGAGGATGCGCGGCTCGCCAAGCTTCTGCGCCACCTCGCCGACGGCGATAACGCCGCTGGCGTCGCTGCTGACGTCACACTGGACGGCGATGCCGCCAATATCGGCTGCCACCTTTTGCGCGCGCTCGACGCCGACATCGAGGATGGCGACGTGCGCACCCCTGGCGGCAAGCGCGCGAGCCGTCGCTTCGCCGAGGCCGGAGCCGCCGCCGGTGACGATCGAAATCTGGCCATTCGGGTTCATGCGGCGTCCTCCACGTTTTTCCCGGTCATGCTACGAAGGACGTCACGACGGCGCAACGGCAGACGGGGTCAATCGAAGCTTGACCGGGATCAATCGTGCCGATTGAGCCGTCGATCAGGCCATTGCCGGAACTTGGTCCGGCACACGCGCCTGATCCGCATGGCCGACCTCGCCCACGAATTTGGCCACGGCGCCGGGTGTGATTTCGTGGTGAAGCAGCCTGTCGAGATCGACGGGCCGCGGCATGGAAATCTGACCGCGCGGGAAGCGTTTGAAGCCGAGCGGGCCATAATAGGGCTCGTCGCCGACAAGGATCACCGCCGGCGCGCCGGCCTTGACGGCGGCTTCGAGCGCAATCGCCACGAGCCGGCGGCCGATGCCGAGGTTCTTGAAGGCGGGGCGCACAGCGAGCGGTCCGAGCATCATGGCGCGTCCGGCGCCGGCGGCCACGCGTGTCATCCGCACCGAGGCGATGACGGTATCGCCATCGACGGCGACGAAGGACATTGCACGTTCGTGCCCTCCCGCCTCGCGGATCTTGTAGGCGGCGAGCACGAAGCGGCCCGGCCCGAAGGCTTCGTCGTTGATGGCTTCGATTTCGGAGTCATGCGCCGGGGTTTCCGGCAGGTATTCGACGTCGGCAAGGCTCATGGTCTTCGCGTTCCGGTATGCGAGGAAGGGTTTGCTGCAAGCGGCAGCGTTCGCCAGTCAGCGCTTCATCAAGCGCGGGCGCCCTTTCGTCGTCGGTCGAACCGGATCGTGGCAAAGTCAAACATGCGGAGTTCCCGCTAGCAAAAATTTCCGGCCGCTGCAATCCGCACAATTTCATCGACCGTTTGGGTCGAGTGACGGTCTGTTCAGCACATCGGGCCTTCGGGATCGCGACCCTGCGCCTACATGGGCCTCAGGGCGCAATGGAGTTTTGCATGGGATTGCTGGTCGAAGGCAGGTGGCAGGATCGCTGGTACGATACGGCCGACAGCGGCGGCAGGTTCGTGCGGGCGCAGTCGCAATGGCGTGACTGGATCACGCGCGACGGGGCGCCTGCCGAAGGCCGTTCGCGCGGCTTCAAGGCCGAGCCCGGCCGCTACCATCTTTATGTCTCGCTGGCGTGTCCGTGGGCGCACCGGACACTGATCTTCCGGGTGCTGAAGAAGTTGGAAGATGTCATTTCGGTATCGGTGGTGCATCATTTGATGGGCGCGCACGGCTGGACTTTCCTGCCGCAGGATGGCGCCACCGGCGACACGCTGTACGGCCTCGATTTCCTGCACCAGATCTACAGCAAGGCCGACCCGGCCTATTCGGGCCGGGTGACGGTGCCGGTGCTGTGGGACAAGAAGGAAGAAACGATCGTCTCCAACGAATCTTCCGAGATCATTCGCATGCTCAATTCGGCCTTCGACGAATGGGGAGACATGGGGCTCGATTTATATCCCGAGGCGCTGCGCGCGGAGATCGATCGCGTCAACGCTGTGGTCTATCCGGCCATCAACAACGGCGTCTATCGCGCCGGCTTCGCCACCACGCAAGCCGCCTATGAGGAGGCGTTCGAAGAGTTGTTTTCTGTGCTCGACCAGATGGAGACGCGACTGTCAAAGCAGCGCTATCTCGCAGGCGACCGCATCACCGAGGCGGACTGGCGGTTGTTCACCACGCTGGTGCGGTTCGACCCGGTCTATGTCGGGCACTTCAGGTGCAATCTGCGCCGCATCGCCGACTATCCGAACCTGTCGAACTATCTGCGCGACCTCTATCAGGTGCCAAGCGTTTCGGGCACGGTCAACCTGCATCACATCAAGGCGCATTACTACGGCAGCCACAGAATGATCAATCCGACGGGCATCGTGCCGGTCGGGCCGGAAATCGACTACGCAGCGCCGCACGACCGGGCGCGGTTTGGGAAAGCTGCCTAGGCTTACCAGTAGGGCGAGATCTCAGCCTTCGTGAAAATCTCGGCGATCCGCCGCAGCGTTGCAGGCGTCGTCGCTTCCGGCAAGCGGTCAAGCGGGAAGAAGCCGGCCTCGGCGATTTCATGGTCGGGCAGTTTTCGCGTCGTCTGGCTGAAATTCTCGATCAGATAGAAACCGACATGATCGCGCCTGCTGGAGCGGCGGTTGAAATGCACCGACTTCAGCTCTGGCGGCGCCGTCATGCTGATGTTGCCCTCCTCGGCAAGCTCGCGCGCCAGCGCCTCCAGAAGTGTTTCGCCGACCTCGACGCCGCCGCCCGGCAACTGCCAGCCGGGCACATAGGTGTGTCGGATCAGGAAGATGCTATTGGCGGTGCGGTCGTGAACCAGTCCGCGCACGCCGAGCGTCATCGGCCGCCTGAGCAGGAAAGACAGATGGAACAACCTTGCCCTGAGACCCGGCCAGCCGGTCTGACGCATGGCCGCTTCCGGATCGAGCGGCGCCGTCATCCGCGGAACCGCGATTCGACGCAAAACCATGAGTGGAAAGCAGGCACCGGCTCGCTTATGAAAGAGCAATGTTCAGGCTCGCGCATATTTCCGATGTCCATCTGGGGCCGCTTCCCGGTGTAACCTATCGCGAACTCGCCTCCAAGCGCGTGGTCGGCTATGTCAACTGGCAGCGCAATCGCCGCCGCCACATGCATGATGCGGTCATCGACAGCATCGTCGCAGATCTCAAAGCCAGCCAACCGGACCATCTCGCCGTCACCGGCGATCTGGTCAATCTGGCGCTCGACGGCGAGATCGAGATGGCCAGGCACTGGCTGGAGACGCTGGGCTCGCCCGATGACGTGTCGGTCGTCCCCGGAAACCACGATGCCTATGTACCGGGCGCCTTCGACAAGGTCTGCCGATCATGGGCGGCCTGGATGACAGGCGACGGCGTCAGCGGGCCGGTCGACCGCAACGCCTTTCCCTATCTGCGCGTGCGCGGCAATGTCGCGCTGATTGGCGTCTCGACGGCGCGCGCCACCGCTCCTTTCATGGCCAACGGCTTTTTCAGGGCAGCCCAGGCGCGACGACTCGGCAAAATCCTGGACGCAACGGCCGGCAGCGGTCTGTTTCGGGTGATCATGATCCATCATCCGCCGGTGCGCGGGGCGGTTTCCCAATACAAGCGGCTATTCGGCATCGAGCTCTTCCAGCGGACTGCAAACCGGCATGGCGCCGAGCTCGTTCTGCACGGTCATTCGCATGACCCGACGCTGTTCTTCATCGGCCGGCGCGGCCAAAAGATCCCTGTCGTCGGCGTCGCAGCGGCCGGGCAGGGGCTCGGTGGCAGGCACCAGGCGGCGCAATACAACCTCATCGATATCGACGGCGAAAGAGGCGACTGGCAGGTCCGTTTGACGCGGCGCGGTCTGACCGGCCCGGCGATGCCGCCTTCGGACCTGCAGGTGCTTGAACTGGTGGCCGATGCCGAGGCACCTCGCCAACTGGTCAGAAGCTGACCTTGATGGCCGCGAGGCGATCCCAGAACAGCACCAGCGACACGGCAAGCCCAACAAGCGCGCCGGCGGCGATCAGACCCAAACCGGAGAGGACGGCTGACCAGGCCTTGCCGCGCCGGGTCGCCCGCAAGGGCGGTTCGGCTTCTCTCACCGATGCCCGATGCATGCCGGGAACGGGATGCTCGACCCCGCCTTCCATCATCCTCTGGCGCTCGATCACACGTTCGGCCACATAGCGCGTCACAGAATCGGCGACGACCTTCATGTCGCTCGATTCGGCGAGCACCACGCGCCCGATGCGCGTGTCCCTGAGGAAGCGATAGGTGCGGCGGTCGCGTCCCATGGCGACGTGGCAGACGGCATCGATCCACAGGCGCGGCTGCAGGCCGGACGAGACCGCGAAGTCGAAATTGTCCATGTCGGTGGGCACCTCGGCAAAGACAGGGGCGAGCTCAGCGGCAAGCAGATCCAGTCGCATACGGTGCGCCTCGCGCATGTCGACGACGACATCGTCGCGATCAGCGAAAGCGTTCTTCACGTCGCGAATGGCATCGGACAGCTTGCGCGACGCCTCGATCGGGGTGGGTTTCTCGCCTGCGTCCTTCATCGGCGGCTGCCTCGTGTTGGTTAACAGCGGGTTAACACAGTCGCCGACAAAATGCACTGGTGAGATGGTGGATCAGCTATACCGCCCGGTCACGCGCGGACGAGCGTCGACGGCGCCGACTCATGTTACGACGCACGGCGGAAGCGACCAGATCGGATGCTTCCTCGACCAGCATATGGCCGGCTTCCAGAACATGATGCAGGTGAAAATGCGCCGGCAAGTCGTCTGCCTGGGCAACCGGCAGCATGGCGTCGTCCGTGCCCCAGACCACCATCACCGGCATGGCGAGCGTGCCCAACTGTTCGCGCGGAATGGCGCCTTGCCGATCATCCCTGGTCATGACGGCGGCGATCTCGACAAGCTTCTGCACCTGACCGGGGCGTTCGCGCATCTCGGCAAGCGTATCCACGATGTCTTCCGGCGGCTGTTCCCCTGGTCCGGACATGGCGGCCAAACAGGTACGAACCTCGTTTCTGCCGGCCGCCGCCGCATAGCGGCGCAATAGCGGCCCGTTGATCTCCGGTCCGAAACCGCCCGGCGCCAGAAGCGTCAGCGAGGCTACCCTTTCGGGCTCGCTCAACGCCATCAGGGTCGCGACCGCGCCACCCATCGAATGGCCGACGAGATGCACTTTCTTCCTTCCGCGTGTCGCCAGGTCGGCGAGAATGGCCTTGGCGGCGGAGCGCGCCGATGTGCCGGGGACACTGAGAGAATGCCCGTGGCCGGGAAGGTCGTAGGCAATCGTCCGCATTCCGGGAGATAGCGTCGAGATCACCTGGCGCCAGACATCATGGCACCCGCCAAAACCGTGCAGGAAAACGACAACCTTCGAGCCGGCGCCCCGTTCGGCGGCATAAACGGAAGAATCCATGAAAGTTTATGAGTTTTCCAAGCCCCAGCGACCGAACAGGCGCCCCCGTAGTCAAATTGTGGCTCGATTGCTCTTTGTCTAGAGCAACGGCCAGTAAATTTTTTGCGATCAGCCGCGCCGTTCTAGTACAATTCAGCTGGCGCTACCAAGGCCTGCTGCATGCAAAGCTTGGACCAACCTGTCGGTGAGATCGGCGGGGTATTTGCGGTCGACGAAGGTCGCGCGCGGATCGGCGGCGAATTTCGGGAATTTGGCGACGAGTTCATCGGTCAACTGGCCGGCCAACTGGCCGCGGCCGGCAATCTTGGCGCCGATCAGGCGCGCGGCCAGATAATGAGACTTGGTGGCCGTGGTGCGCAACGATTCACTGGCAATGGCGGCCTGCCTCGCATCCCCCAGCATGAACGCGCCGACAAACAGGCCGTAGTCCCACCATGTCGGGTGGCCACTGAAGGTCTCGACGGCGTGTGCAATGATAGGGGTGCCTTCGCTGTACTTGCCGGCGAAGATCAGCCCATAGCCGTAGGCTGCGGCCATACCGAGATCGTAGGGATTGAGCTCGTGCGCCTTGCGCATCCAGCGGATCGCTTCGTCCGTATTGCCGAGGCGCGAATTGAGATAGCCATAGGCGCGATGCGCATAGGGGCTGGTCGGCCCGATCTGCACGGCACGATGGGCAAACGACATCGCCTGTTCGATCGTCGCGCCGGAAGGATAGGCGTAGTGATCGGTGACGGCCTCGAGATGCAGGGACGCGAGTTCGGAATAGACAAGCGACGATTTCGCACCTTGGTTGGCCAGTTTCTCGAGGCAGCGATAGGCAGCCTCGTGCGTCGCTGCGCTTTGATCGAGATAGTATCTGTCGTTGAGCACCAGGCACTGCGTCAGGCCAGTGCCGATGCCGCTTTGCTCGATATAGCCGTAGATCGGTCCGGAGGCCGGAATGGTCGAGGTCAATATGTTGGCGATGCTGTCCTCGACCGCGTCGGGCGCACTGTCCTCGGCCGTCAGGTTGCGTGACAGGAGCACCCGGCCGGTGGCGACATTCTGCAGTTCGATCGTGACATCGCTTGGCGCGGGTCCAGGCAAGATGTCGAATACAAAGCTGGTGGCGTCGGCGGCCGGATCATGCGTGCCGTCAGCGTCGCGCCCGATGAAGTCTATCGTGTCGAAACCGGCAAGGCCGGTGCGCAGCGAGGCAGCCACGCGCGCCGCCTCGGGACCGCTCGCCTTTGTGGCGATGTAGATCAAAGGCAAGGTCTCCACCGGTGAAGACGCGATGCTACCTGTCGCCGCTGTTTCGACCACCGAGGCCGCATCCCCGCCGCCGAGCAAGGCATCGCCGCCCTGGCGAAGGATGAGCACGCCCAGCATGGCGATGACGACAGCGATCGCGCCCCAGAAGAACCTCAGGTGGCGGGTCAGCGACGGGCCATGAGCCTGAGAAGCGGGCGGCGACATCGGCGGCGCGGACTGTGCGGGAGCGGGCTCCTCTGGCAAGCCGGGCGCCACGATGGCACGCGCCACGCCCGCCGCCGGCTCCTCGCCGACAGGCAGGCGAATTGCGTTCAGCTCATAGGATGGAACATAGCCGCCGCGCGGGATGGCGATACGCACCGGTTCGGCAACGCCTTCATTGGCGAAATATTGCTGCAGGAGCTCGCGCAGCCTGCCCGCCTGGACCCGGACCACGGCATCGGTCGACGGATCGAAATCGCCGTCCCTGCCGAAGACATCCATGGCGATGGAGAAGCCCTTGAGCCGGTCGGCTTCGCCGGCCTGCTCGCGCTCGACCAGGTAGCGGAGCAGCTTTCGGGCACGCTCCGAGCGTCCGAATGTTTCGCTGGCGAGCAGTCGCTCAAGTGTCTCGCGCACTGCGGGGGCGGCAGGCGGGGCATGCTGCAAGTGTCGATCCTCTCGAAGTCGGCACAGGTTAGGGCGCGATCATATAGCGATGGCACTGCCGCACAAGCATAGTTGTGTTATGCGATCGCGTAAGCCACCGGATAATTGCCCATGGTTAACGCGCGAAAGCCGGTATCGCAATGCGTGCGGAGCGCCGCGGACGTGCGGCGCTCCGGGTAAGCATTGATCAGCCGGCGTTGCGGCCGACGATGCGGTTGGCGGCCGAAACCACCGCTTCCAGCGAGGCGGCGACGATGTTGGTATTGATGCCGGCGCCGAACAGCTTGCCGCCGGGATACTCCATCTCGACATAGGAGATGGCGGAGGCATTCGAGCCGCGCTGTAGCGAATGTTCGGAATAGTCGAGCACCGACATCGCGACGCCAACATGCCGCGACAGCGCATCGACGAAACCATCGATCGGGCCGGTGCCGGTGCCGGTGATGGTCATTTCCTTGCCCTTGTCGAGGATCACCGCCTCGATCACGCGGCGGCCCTTCACCTCGGTGTCGGGATAGGTGTGGTGATCGATGAATTCCAGCCGGGCGCTGGGCTGGTCGACATAGGTCTCGAGGAAGCGCTCATGGATCCGCTTGGCGGGCACCTCCTTGCCTTCGGCGTCGGTGATTGCCTGGATAGCCTGGCTGAACTCGATCTGCAGGTTGCGCGGCAGATTGAGGCCGTAGTCGGCCTGCAGCACATAGGCGATGCCGCCTTTGCCGGACTGCGAGTTGATGCGGATGATCGCCTCGTAGGTGCGGCCGACGTCGGCCGGATCGATCGGCAGGTAGGGCACTTCCCAGAGCGGCGTGTTGGCCTTCTTCAGCGCCTTCATGCCCTTGTTGATGGCGTCCTGGTGCGAGCCGGAGAAGGCGGTGTAGACCAGTTCACCGACGTATGGGTGGCGTTCCGGGATTTTCAGCTGGTTCGAATATTCATAGACGTCCTTCATCCGGTTGATGTCGGAACAATCCAGCTCGGGATCGACGCCTTGCGTGTACATGTTGAGCGCCAGCGTGACGATGTCGACATTGCCGGTGCGCTCACCATTGCCAAACAGCGTGCCCTCGACGCGGTCGGCGCCGGCCATCAGGCCGAGCTCGGTGGTGGCAATGCCGGTGCCGCGGTCATTGTGCGGGTGCAGCGAGATGATCAGGTTCTCGCGGTTGTCGAGGTTGCGGCACATCCACTCGATGCGGTCGGCATAGATGTTGGGCGTCGACATCTCGACCGTCGACGGCAGGTTTATGATCAGCTTGTTGTCGGCCGTCGGCTTCACGATCTCGGTCACGGCATTGCAGATCTCCAGAGCCACCTCGAGCTCGGTGCCGGTGAAGCTCTCCGGCGAATATTCGAAGCGATAGCCGCCGCCCGCCTTGGCAGCCATGTCGGTGATCATCTTGGCGGCGTCAGTGGCGATGCGCTTGATGCCGGCGACGTCCTTCTCGAAGACGACGCGGCGCTGCAATTCGCTGGTCGAGTTGTAGAAATGCACGATCGGGTTGGTTGCGCCCTTCAGCGCCTCGAAGGTGCGGGTAATCAATTCGGGACGGCACTGCACCAGCACCTGCAGCGAGACATCGGCCGGCACGTTGCCTTCCTCGATGCACCAGCGGGCGAAATCGAAATCGGTTTGCGAGGCCGAGGGGAAACCGATCTCGATCTCCTTGAAGCCCATGTCGAGCAGCAGCGCGAACATGCGCGCCTTGCGCTCGTGGCCCATCGGGTCGATCAGCGCCTGGTTGCCGTCGCGCAGGTCGACCGAGCACCAGATCGGCGCCTTGTCGATGACCTTTGACGGCCAGGTGCGATCGGTGAGGCCGACGGTCGGGTAGGGCTGGTATTTGCGAGCGGCGTCCGACATGCCCTTCTCGGCATGGTCAGCCTGAATGTCTTCTCGTGCGTTCATCGTCATCTCTCCCGGCGGCTCGCGGATCCGCATTCAGACGGATTGGTGCCGAGCGGCGCCTTTACCAAAGTTTCGTTCGCTTGATGTGACTTGCCAACTGGCCAAGGAGCGTGCGCGTAAGCGGCGATTTCGACCGCCGGGCGCTCCTTCAGCGAACCCGGCGATCGCCGATAAGGCCGAGAAGAAGCAGGGTGGAAGCAAGCGCGCGCACGGTCTCGCCGGCAAAGCCGGTCGGACGGGAAGCGGCGGAGGAGGCGCGCGTGTTCATGGCGGTTCTCATACAGGAGCGGCATTCGAGAGGCAAGTGCCGGCGCGGCCAGGCTCTTCCCCACGTCCGGCAAATGCGCCAAACTCGCCGACGAGGCAGCGACGCCTGGGGAGGCCCATCCATGAATTTTGTGTACTTCTCGCCGCATTTTCCGGCCAACGGCGCCGACTTCTGCGATCGGCTGAAGAAGGCCGGCGCCACCGTGCTAGGCATCGGCGATGCGCCTTATGAGGCGCTGAGCGGAAAACTGAAGGCGGCGCTGTCGGAATATTACCGCGTCGCCGACATGGAGGACTACGAGCCGGTATTCCGGGCGATGGGCCATTTCATCCACAAATGGGGGCGCATCGACCGTTTCGAGTCGCTCAACGAGCATTGGCTGGAGCTGGAAGCCAACATCCGCACCGACTTCAACGTCTTCGGCACCAAGCTCGATTTCGTTAAGAACCTGAAGCGCAAGAGCCGCATGCGCGCCTTCTTCCGCAAGAGCGGCGTCGAGACCATTCCGCAGCGCAAATGCTCCGATCGGGCGGGCGCCATGACCTTCATCCGCCGCGTCGGCTATCCGGTGGTGGTAAAGCCTGATTCCGGCTCGGGCGCCTCGAACACGTTCAAGATCTCCAATGCGAAGGAGCTCGACCAGTTCTTCCGGGACAAGCCGGAGGGCGTGACCTTCGTCATGGAGCAATTCATCGAGGGGCTGGTGGTGACGTTCGACGGTCTGGTCAACCGCGACGGCGAGGTGGTGCTGGCGGCGAGCCACCGCTACGACCAGAGCGTCATGGAGGTGGTCAACCGCGACCGCCACATGAGCTACACCTGCTTTCCCGAAATCAGCCCGGCCGTGGAAGAGGCGGGCCGCAAGATTCTCAAGGCGTTCGACGTGCGCGAGCGGTTCTTCCACATCGAGCTGTTCGAGACCAAGGACAAGCGCGTCATCGCGCTCGAGGTCAACATGCGCCCGCCCGGAGCCTGGATGACGGATGCCATCAACTACACGTTCGACATCGACGTCTACGCGGCATGGGCCGACATGGTGGTCAAGGACGCCGCCGGCGGACCCTACGAAGGCAAGTATTTCACCGCCTATGCCAGCCGCAAACGCCACCTCCACTATTTGCACAGCCATGCGGACGTGCTAGCCGCCCACGGCGACAAGATTGTCCACCACCAGGCCATCGAAGAGGTTTTCAGCCGCGCCATGGGGAATTACGCCTATCAGATGCGCTCGAGGGACCAGAAGGCGCTGCGCCAGGCGGTCGACTACATCCACGCGGAAAAGGCCTGAGCGATGGATGTCTCCTATCACAAGGGGTTTGCCCGCAATCTCGGCCGCGACATGGAGTACAAGCGCTACGGCCATGCCGGCCGGCCGGTGGTGGTGTTCCCGACCTCGCAAGGGCGCTTCTACCAGTTCGAGGATTCCGGCGGGGTGGGGGCGCTGGCCGACTTCATCGATACCGGCCGCATCCAGTTGTTCACGCTCGACGGCATCGATTCCGAATCCTTCTTCGACAAGCATGGCGATCCTGCGCAGCGCATCGCGCGCCATGAAGCCTATTTCCGCTATGTGCGCGAGGAAGCACTGCCGGAACTGCAGTCGATTGCCGCCAAGGCCAATGGCGGGCGCAATCTGAAGCCGCTGTTCTCGGGCTGTTCGATGGGCGGCTATCATTCGTCGAACTTCGTCTTCCGCTTTCCGGAGCTGGCCAGCGGCGTCATTGCGCTGTCCGGCGTCTATTCGACCCGCGATTTCTTTGGCCGGACGCTCGAGGGCAGCATCTTCTTCAACTCGCCGCTCGACTACCTGCCTGGCATCGTCGACCAGAAGCTGCTCGGACGGTTGAGGGCGCTGAGGCTGATCTTCTGTTGCGGGCAGGGCGCCTGGGAAGAGCGCATGCTGGTGGAAACGCGCGAGTTGGAACAGGTGTTGCGCGACAAGTCGATTCCGGCGTGGGTCGACTATTGGGGCGGCGACGTCAGCCATGACTGGCCATGGTGGCACAAGCAACTGGTGTATTTCTTCGGCCGCTGGCTGGACGAGGATCTGATGAAGCGGCTGGATTGAACCGCAACCGACCCGGTCCGCGGTTTTGCGAAGCTTGCCGATGCCGGCGGCACAAGGCCCTTTCCAGACAGGTTCGGGCGCTTTGCCCTATTCCTTGATGCTTCTCGCCACCAGCCGCGCCACGCTCGGACCGACGAGCAGCACCACGAGGAAGCGGGCTGACTGCAGCGCCATGACGAAGGAGATGTCGACGTTCTGCGCCGCCGCGGCGATGATGGCGACGCTGTCCATGCCGCCGGGGCTCGTCGCCAGATAGGCGGTGAGCGGATCGATGCCGAGCACGCGACTGATGACGAATGCCATGCCGCCGCAAAAGGCGATCAGCGCCACGATCGAGGCGATGATCTGCGGCAATGCGCGGGTCGCGTGGCGCAGGATCGGCCGGGTGAAGTTCAGGCCGATCGACCAGCCGATCAGGGCGTAGCTGACGGCCAGCAGCCATTGCGGCAATTGCATCTCCACGCCGAAGCCGAGATGGACAATGGTGCCGAAGATGAAGGTGCCGAGGAAGAACGGCGACGGCAGCCGGCAAAGCCGGCCGAGCAGGGCGCCGACAAGCGCCACAGCGAGCATCGCGGCAAAGGCCATCCATTCGATCGGCGGAAACCAGACGATGGCCGGGGGTTCGACGCCCGAAGTGTCGACCCACATGCGGGCGATCAAGGCGGCGGTCATCGAGACGAAGATGACGCGCAGATACTGCATGAAGGCGACGAGCCGCTGGTCGGCGCCGAAGGCGCCCGCCATCAGCACCATGGCGGTGGCCGCTCCCGGCGACGAGCCCCAGACGGCTGTGGTGCCGGGCAATATGCGCCAGCGGCTGATCAGCCAGCCAAGCAGGCTGGAGGCGGCGACGGTCGCAATGACGGCGCCGAGGAAAAGCGGCCATTCCTTGTAGAAGACGGGGAATATGTCGGCGGAGATGGAAGCGGCAACGAGGCAGCCGACGACGGCTTGCGCCGAGCCGAACAGGGGGCGGGGCACGCGCACCGTGGCGCCGTTGGTTCCGGCAAGGATCGCCGCCAGCATCGGTCCGATCAGCAGCGCCGCCGGCAGAGCGGCGGCTTCCAGCGCGCTGGCGAACAGCAGCGAGAACGCCAGCAGCACCAGCCATTGCCGCGGCGGACGGAGTCGCGCCATGCGATCAACGGGTGGTTGTTCTGGCGAGGAGTCCATATCCGGCTCTTAGACCGGGCGGGGACAAATGCGAACCCATTTCCCGCGCAAAAGTCCTGATTTGCGTTGCTCCAGCGTCAGCCTGTGTTGCCGGCGGGCAGGCCGAAGCCGCCGACCGGATGGGTCTCGACCTGGAATTCGAAGCCGGCGATGAAGGGGCGCGCCTTGGCGATCGCCGCCTGCACTTCGGGCAATTGCAATGACGTCTTGTGGCTCGCCTGATCGGTCCATACTTCGGTGACCCAGATGGCGTCGGCGTCGGCCGGGTCGGTGGCAATGATGTAGCTCAGGCAGCCGGGGAGCGCGACGGTGCTCTCGCGCAACACGTCCATGACCGCGTCGCGCTGGCCGCGCGCCGCCCGCATCTTGCCGATCAGTCCGTACATTCCTTGTATCTCCCTCCGGTTGCGCGACAAGAGTATGCAGTCGGCGCCTCACGGCATCAACTGGCCGCCATTCACCTCGATCACCTGGCCGGTGATGTAGCCGCTCATGAGGTCGGATGACAGGAACAGATAGGCGCCGACGCAATCCTCGGCGGTGCCGGCGCGGCCCTGCGGAATGGTAGCGACCATGCCCTTGATCTGCTCCTCGGTCGAATAGCGCTCGTGAAAGGGTGTCAGGATGGTGCCGGGGGCCACGGCGTTGACGCGGATGCCGAAGCCGATCAACTCCTTGGCCATGCCGCGCGTCACGTTGGAGACGAAGGCCTTGGCCGAGCCATAGAGGCCGGCGCCGCCGCCGGCGCCGTTGCGGGCAGCGATCGAGGAGGTGTTGACGATGAAGCCGCCCTGGCGCTTCAGCCACGGTATCGCCTTGCGCGAGGCGGTCAGCACGGATCGCGCATTAAGGTCCATCACCGCGTCGTAATGCGCCTCGGTCTGGTCGGCATAGGCAACCCGGCCGAGCATGCCGCCGGCATTGTTGACGAGACCGTCGAGGCGGCCGAAATGCTCGGCGCTTTCCTCGACGACACGCTCAACGTCGGTGGGCTTTGAGAAGTCGCCCTGGGTCAAGAAGACCTCGCCGCCGCTGTCGCGAATGGTTCGGCCGAGCTTTTCGGCGGCCTCACGGCTTGAGTTGTAGTGCAGTGCGACGCGGCATTTCTGCGCGGCATAGGCGCGGGCAAGCGACGCGCCGATCCCGGTCGACGCGCCGGTGACGAGCACCGCCCTGCCGGCGAGGTCGGGAATGACAAGTGTCGTCATGCTGGTTGGTCTCCGAAATCCCGCGTCTTTCGTAGGCTATCGGCGGCCTCGCGTTCAAGCCTTCCCGCCGTCAGGGCCGGAGATAGATGTAGCCCTGGCGCTGCAATTCGGCGAGCTTGACGACGCCGCCCTTGTCGGCGACCTGGAAGCCGGCGAGCAGGTCGGCAAGCGTGATGTCCATGCCATGCATGGTGTTGCCGCAGGCTTGCGGAACCAGCCCCTTCTGGACCAGCCCGGCAAACCGGCTGGACGTAGCGCCGGATGCGGCCTTGGTCTTAAAGGCCGCAAGGGCCGGGCCATGCACGACAAGCACGATGTCGACATTGCCGCCGGTGCCTTCGTAATGGTTCTTGATGTTGCCGAGGACGAAATTGGCCTTGTCGACGTCGCTGAGGTGATAGGCGACCTTCAGCCTTTCCTCCTCCGCGGCAGCCGCCTTGACCTGGCGCAGTCCGAAAAGGCCGGCGGCCCCGGCAAGACCGGCACGGAAAATATCTCGGCGCAGCATCGCTCTTCCTCCACCAGCCGGGCACTATGGTCCTGCGTGGCCCCGGCCTCGCTAACTATTTGTTTCTACGCAATTCCCTATGGAAAACCGTTACACGCTTTTCCCGGAACTGCTCCTAGACTAGCATGAATCGCAGTCACGTCCTGTCGATGGGAGGAGGGTCACATGACGTCGAGGATAGCGGTGGGCGCGGCGCTTGGCGCTGCATTGTTCGTTGTCGGCGCGGCTCTTGCCGATGACACTCCCAAGCTGACGGAACTCAGCCCCAACGGCGCCGATGCCTGTTTCGGACGCGTCTACGACGCGGCGCACCTCAAGGCGCATCCAAAGCAGAAAGTGGCGCGCATCTTCTTCTACTATGGCCACGATCCGGTCAGCCGGCCGAACGAGGAGCCGAGCACGATTGGCGGCGCCGCCTATGATGGCTTTCTCACCACCACGGTGCGCGGCACCAAGAAGCCGGAATGGGCAGCTGGCTGGTGCAATCGTCAATCCGAGGACGGCAAGAGCGGCCCGATCCATTGCGGCATGGAATGCGACCGCACGCTCGCTTCACTCAAGGTCGACGACAAAGGCCGGCTGATCGTCTCCAACGTACAGCCCGATGTCTATCTCGACGCCGGCGCGGAGGAGGAACTCGGCGCGGCGCAGTACAACAAGCAGGCGCTGGGCAGCGAGGACGACAATTTCCGCCTCGACCCGATGCCGGCCGCCACCTGCAAGGCGGAATTCGCGCGCATCGATCCGATCGATCCGGCGCTCGGGGCGCCGCTGCGCGAGCGGCTGAAGCCCGACCAGGCGTTCTGCTATGGCCGCGACTACGACGCCGCGCATCTGAAGTCGCACCCCGACCAGGTGACGCAGTCGATCCGGGTTTTCCGCGGGCCGGTCGAACTAGCCTCCTACGCTTCAGGCGGCGATGTGGCCAACTGGCCGGACGGCGCCGACATCGCCATTTCGGTGACGACCAGGCAGAAGTCGGGCAAGGTCACGCAGACCTATTTATGCCAGGGCGAGGCCGACCAGTGGCGCTGCGCGGCAAGCTCGAAGATCAGCGATTTTGCCTGCGACGTCTCGCAGAAGGAGATTTTCCTGAAACGCGGCGCCAACGGCACGATGATGCTGGCCAACCCCAACAGCGCGCTCGCCATCGTCGATCTCTGCTCGAAGGCGGCGGATGGCAAGACGACGTCGGACGACAAGGTCTATCGGCTGAATCCGATGCCGCAGGCGGCCTGCGCACCTTAGGTCCATCGATATTCAGGTGAGGCCGGCCTGCGAACGGCAACTTCCTGCGCTTCCGGTGCTCACGTACTTCAAGTACGCTCCGCTCCGGTTCTCGGAAGTCACCGTTCTCGACTCGGCCTGACCTGAATCTCGACAGACCTTCGCAGTGTAAGCTTGGGGCGAAATTAGGCGAACGGCACCGCCGTGGTGCCCTTGGGCAGCTTCGCCTCATCGTCAGGCTCGACATGGATGGTGACGCGCACCGAGGGGATTTCGGCCTTCAGCGCGTCCTCGATGCGGTCGCAGATGACATGACTGTCGCCCACCGTCATACCGGCGTCGACGACCATGTGAAATTCGATGAAAGTGGCGCGGCCGGCGATGCGCGTCTTGAGGTCGTGCACCTCCAGCGCTCCCTTCGAATTGGCCGAGATGATGTCGCGGATGCGCATATGCTCCTGCGTATCCACGGCACGGTCCATGAGGCCGCTCAACGATTCTCCAGTAAGCTTCCAGCCCTGGTAGAGGATGTTGAGCGCCACGAGCAGCGCAAGCAGCGGGTCGAGAATCCGCCACCCAGTCATCACCGCGGCAACAAGGCCGACGATGACGCCGACCGAGGTCAGCACGTCGGTCATGATGTGCTGACCGTCGGCGACCAATGCCGGCGATCGTTCGGCGCGGCCGTTGCGGATCAGCACCAAGGCCCATGCGGCGTTGACCACAGCAGCGCCGCCGTTGATCATCAAGCCCTCCCAGGGCTGTTCGATCAGTGCCGGGTTCTGCAGCGACTGCCACACCTTGGCTATGATCAGCATCGCCGCCACGACGATCAGCACGCCCTCGAGCACCGCCGAAAAATATTCGGCCTTGTGATGACCGAAAGGATGGTCGCTGTCGGCTGGTTTGTGGCTGATGCGGATGGCCCAGAGAGCGGCGGTCGCCGTGATGACGTTGACGATCGATTCCAGCGCGTCGGAATAGAGGGCGACCGAGCCGGTCATCTGCCAGGCGACAAACTTCAACCCCATCACCAGGAAGGCGATGACGATCGACCAGAAGGCAAGGCTGGCGACCTTGCGCTTGGCTGCGGCTTTTGCCGCGGCCGCCGTCATGTCTTCCGTTGCGGCCATCGCTGCTAGGCTGCCTTTTCCTTGGCCTTGCGCGGCAGATGCGCAACGATGTTCTCGATGATGCGCATGCCGGCATTGTGGCCGAGCGTCATGATCGATTCCGGATGGAACTGCACGGCGGCGATCGGCTCCTTGCGGTGCTCGAAGGCCATGATGACGCCGTCCTCGGTCTCGGCGGTGACCAGGAAATCGTCGGGGAGGCGCACCGGATCGGCGAAGATCGAGTGGTAGCGGCCGACGGTCACTTCCTTGGGCAGGCCGGAGAAGATGACGCCGGGCTTGGAGACGCGGATGCGCGACGGCTTGCCGTGCATCGGTATATGCAACTGCCGGAGCTCGCCGCCATAGGCTTCAGCCAGCGCCTGCAGGCCGAGGCAGACGCCGAAGATCGGCAGGTCGCGGGCTCTTGCCTTCTTGATCGTGGCGGCGCAATCAAAGTCCTTCGGCGTGCCAGGGCCAGGCGAGAGCACGACGAGGTCCGGCTTCAGCCGCTCGAAAACCTCCTCCGGCACGGGCGTGCGCACGGTGGAAACATTGGCGCCGGTCTGGCGGAAGTAATTGGCGAGCGTGTGGACGAAGGAGTCCTCGTGGTCGACCAGGAGGATGTTGATGCCGTCGCCGACGCGCGCGGCGGTGCGTTCGGCGCCAACGGCATTGCCGGTCTTGGCGTCGCGGATGGCGGATAGCATGGCGGATGCCTTCAGTTCGGTTTCGGCTTCTTCTTCCTCGGGAACGCTGTCGAAGAGCAGCGTGGCGCCTGCGCGTACCTCGGCGATGCCGTCCTT
>NZ_RZOI01000460.1:0-5031 GCF_004022645.1 Mesorhizobium sp. M4A.F.Ca.ET.020.02.1.1
GCGTGACAACCACCCCTTCCTCTATCAGGAGCATGTCTTTTTCGGCGGCGCCGGCGCCATTTCCGTCGCCCACCATCCAATGACGGTGATGCGCGGTGGCGGGTCTCTCGCCTTCTCGCCGAAACGCTACGCGGCGAGTCCGGCCGACCCGCTGGAGCCCGACCCGGCGCGCGGCCGTTTCTTGCTCGCCTATCCTGCACGCTCCGCCGATCTCCGGCATTTTCCCACCGCCGCTGGCGGCACCGCCGATCTCACCGACTACCGCATGGAGGACAGGCGCGAGGATTT
Organism: Mesorhizobium sp. M4A.F.Ca.ET.020.02.1.1; assembly: GCF_004022645.1. Taxonomy (NCBI): domain Bacteria; kingdom Pseudomonadati; phylum Pseudomonadota; class Alphaproteobacteria; order Hyphomicrobiales; family Phyllobacteriaceae; genus Mesorhizobium; species Mesorhizobium sp. M4A.F.Ca.ET.020.02.1.1. The sequence continues at coordinate 289 of NZ_RZOI01000460.1, forward strand.
CCTGACGCTGGTCGAGGCCGATCATGGCGGGCCGGGCTGGACGGCTTTGGCGCGCCATGCCGAGCAGGATCTTGTTCTGGTGCTGAAAAACGCGGCCGAACTGCCCATCACCATGCTGTGGTTCAGCAATGGCGGCCGCGACTATGCGCCGTGGAGTGGCCGCCATCTCGGCGTGCTCGGCATCGAGGACGGCCGCGCCGCGGTCGGCCATGCCGCCTCGCTCGGCGACAACTGGCTGAAGCGCGAAGGCGTCGCCACCGCCTTTGCGCTTGCCGAAGGCCGCAGCGTTTCCTTCCGCCACGTCATCGGCGCCGTGCCTTTCTCTGACGGCGAGCCGCAGGGCGACTTTGAGACCGCGCGCGATCACATGCGCATCGCCGGTGCCGACGGCACGGTTCGGGAGATCGCCTTCGACGGGGATTTCCTGCGCCTTGGCCGCTCGGTTCCGGCCTGAGCGCCGGGCATCCCGCGCGGGTTTGAAATTTCCGCCGACTGCCGCCAAGATGTGGCCGAAAATCGCTACCGGAAAGGCGCCGATGTCCGAGATCGCCCATATCACAGCCGCCATCTTCAAGCGCGCCGGCAAGGCCAAGCGCTTCATCGTCGCCATCGCCGGACCTCCGGGCGCCGGCAAGTCGACCCTGTCCGGCAGGCTGCATGACCTGCTGCCGGAAGGCGCTTCCGAAGTCGTGCCGATGGATGGCTTCCACTTTGACGATATCGTGCTCAACCGCCGTGGCCTGCGCTGGCGCAAGGGCGCCCCGGAAACCTTCGATTTCGGCGGCTTCGAGACGCTGCTGAAGCGCATCCGTTCGGGCGAGCCGGACATTGCCATTCCGGTGTTCGACCGCAGCATGGAACTGTCGCGCGCCGCGGCCGAAATCATTGGCGCCGACACCAAGTTCATCCTGGTCGAGGGCAATTATCTGCTGCTCGACGAGGAGCCTTGGTCCCGTCTGGCGCCTCTGTTCGATTTCACCATCTTCGTCGACGTGCCGCGGGGCGAGCTCGAGCGCCGCCTGATGGAGCGCTGGCGCGGCCATGGTCGCTCCGACGAGGACGCCCGCGCCTGGATCGCCTCCAACGACATGCCCAACATCGATCGCGTGCTGGCCCGGCGGCGGGTCGCCGATCTCGTCATCGGCGAACCGGGCTAAGGCGAACTCGTTCAATTTGCAGCAATTTCCGAGCGGAACCTTAAGACTTTCCGGTCGTTATGCCGACATCCTGATTGTGTCGTTTGAAGGACTCGTCCGATGGCTACCAGCACAAGAAAACCCGTCAAGGGCAAGGCAGCTCCGCGCAAGGCCACCCAAGCGAAAACCGGCGCCGGCCCGGCAATCGCCGAGCGCTCGAAGGATGCCAAGCCAGCCTTCGGCAAGGCGGCGCCCAAGAAGGTGGTGCCGGGCGCGGTGCACAAGGCCGCCGTGAAGGCGCCGAAATCGCACAAGCCGGCGGCCGCCAAGTCGGGCCCGATCCGCACCGTGGCAAGCATTGCAACCGGCGCGGTGGCCGCCACAGCGCGGCTCGCGGCTTCGGTGATTGGCAAGGGTGGCGCGAAAGCCAAGGCGAAGTAGGCGGAGAGATCGCTTCCAGGCGAGCTGGATCAGCCCCTTGCCGGGATGGTGAGTCCCTTTTGCACCGCCGGGCGCCCCAATCCGCGCTCCAGCCATGCCGCAACGATCGGAAAATCGTCGAAGCCGACGAGCTCGCGCGCCTCGTAGAAGCCGATCAAATTGCGTACCCAGCCGAGCATCGAGATGTCGGCGATGGTGTAGTCGTCGTCCATGATCCAGCTGCGGCCCTTGAGCCTGGTTTCGAGCACGCCGATCAGCCGCCGCGATTCGTCGCGATAGCGCTCCAGCGGCCTCTTGTCGGCGATCTCGCGTCCAGCGAATTTGTTGAAGAAGCCGACCTGACCGAACATCGGCCCGATTGCCGCCATCTGGAAGAACACCCACTGGATCGTCTCGTAGCGACGGATGGGATCGGCGGGAATCAGCTTGCCGGTCTTGTCGGCGAGATAGAGCAGGATGGCGCCGGATTCGAACAGGCCAATCGGCTCTCCGCCCGGGCCGTTCGGATCGATCATCGCCGGTATCTTGCCGTTGGGGTTGAGCGACAGGAATTCCGGCGTCCAGCTCTCGTTCTTGCCAATATTCACCGGATGCGGCTCGTAGGGCAGGCCGATCTCCTCCAGCGCGATCGATACTTTCACGCCATTGGGCGTCGGCCATGAATAGAGCTGGATGCGCTCGGGGTACTTGGCCAGCCAGCGCTTGGCGATCGGAAAGGCGGACAGGTCGGTCATCGAAGGCTCCTGGACGGGAATGCACGCTGAACGGCGGGGTCGTGGCGGGTCGCCAAAAATTAGGCGCGGGGTCCGCCTCGATCAATATGCCGGCCACGGTTGCGCGGGGCGGACCGTCAACGAAAAATGAGCCGGCAGGGATCGACGCTATCAGACCGCCTTGAACGCCAGCACCGCATTGGTGCCGCCAAAGGCGAAACTGTTGCTGAGCGCTGTGCGCACCTTGCGTTCGCGCGCGACATTCGGCGTCACGTCGAGATCGCAATCCGGGTCGGCCTCGCGGAAATTCGCGGTCGGCGGCACGATGCCGTCGCGGATCGCCATCACGCAGGCGATCATTTCCAGCCCGCCGGAGGCGCCGAGGCAATGCGCATGCATCGACTTGGTCGAGGAGACCGAGAGCGTGCGCACATGCTCGCCGAAGACGCGCTTGATCGCCGCCGTCTCGATCTGGTCGTTGGCCTTGGTGCCGGTGCCGTGCGCGTTGAGATAGTCGACATCCTCCGGATTGAGGCCGGCGTCGACAAGGCAGAAGCGCATCGCCGCTTCCGGTCCCTCGATGGTCGGCGCGACGATGTCGGAGGCGTCGGCGGAGAGGCCGGCGCCGGCGATTTCGGCAAGGATGGTGGCGCCGCGCGCCATCGCGTGGTCATAGCTTTCCAGCACCGCCATGCCGGCGCCTTCGCCAAGCACCAGGCCCTGACGGTCGGCCGAGAACGGCCGGCAGGTCTCGGGCGACAGCACGCGCAGCGCTTCCCAGCCCTTCAGCACGCCCCACACCAGTGGTCCTTCAGTGCCGCCGGCGACCATGACGTCGGCGCGGCCGAGCCGGATCTGGTCGACGGCCGCAGCGATTGCGTGGTTGGCCGAGGAGCAGGCCGAGGTGGCGCCGAAGACCGGTCCGCGCAGGCCGAGATTCATGCTGACCTGGCCGGCGGCTGCGCCCGGCATCACTTTCGGAACGGTGAAGATGCCGGCGCGGTTCTTCTTTTCGATCAGGATGGCGCGATAGTTCTCCTCGATCGCCTCGAAGCCGCAGACGCCGACGCCGACGACCGCACCCATCCGGTAGGTGTTGTCCGCATGCGTGGCCAATCCCGATTGCTGCATGGCTTCCCGCGCCGCGATCACCGCCAGGAGGCTGAAACGGTCCATCGACACGAGCTGCTTGCGGTCGATGCCGTGCTCCGGCAGTTCCTTGATCTCGCAGCCGATCTTGACCTTCAGGTCGTGCAGCAGCGGATTATCGATCGGACCGATGGCCGAGCGGCCGGCGCGCATTTCGCTCCACATGGCGGCGGCATTGGTGCCAAGGCCGCAAAGCCCGCCGATGCCGGTGATGACGACGCGTTTCAGCATGCGGTCAGGCTTTTTTCGCGATCAGCGCGCGAACCGCCTCGACCATGTCGCCGACATTCTTCAGATTGCTCCAGGCATCGACCGTGTTCATCTCGATCTCGATGCCGTACTGTTCCTCGAGATCGAAGATGATCTCGGTCAATTCCAGTGAATGGATGCCCAGCGCGGTCAGTTCGGTGTTGGTGGTGATCTCTTCGCCGCCCGGCTCGGCATGAGCCTTGATCTTCGCGATGATTTCCGTCGCCAGCTGATCAGCCATTCGGTCTCTTCCCCACTTTGTCGTTTCCCGACGCCAACTGTCCAGCGCCCCTTTATCCCCGGATTCGCTTCGTCGACGTCGCTTCATGCCCCGCCTGGCGTTGCATGACCATTCCAAGGTGGCTCCCTCTATAGAAACCGAAACGCTGTCAAGCAACAAGCTATATATCGACAAAGCCGCCGGAGTGCTTAACGTTGGCGGCATGAACATGATGAACCCTGTTTCGACTTCAGCACCGGCTGCGCAACGTGTTGCGGGGCGAGCCAGGCTTTTCTGCGGCAACAAGGGCGGCCGTACGCGTCTTGAGCGCCTCTATCAGGATGGATCGGCCAAGATCCGTATGCCGGCCACCGCCGCCGACCCGCTCGAGGCGGTGCTGATCAACCCCGCCGGCGGCCTGACCGGCGGCGACCGCCTCGCCTGGGAGGTGCAAGTCGGCGCCGGCGCTTCGGCCTCGATCACCACCCAGGCCTGCGAGAAGGTCTATCGCGCCGCATCCGACCGCGCCGAAATCCGGGTGAAGCTCGATGTTGGCGAAGCGGGCCGCCTCGCCTGGCTGCCGCAGGAAACCATCGTCTTCGACCGGGCGGCTTTCGCCCGCAGCCTCGACGTAGAGCTTGCCGCCGACGCCGAGGCGCTGCTGCTGGAGGCCACCGTCTTCGGTCGCCTGGCCATGGGCGAAAGGACGACACAGGGCAATTTCCACGACCGCTGGCGTGTCCGCCAGGACGGCGCCCTCATTCACGCCGAGGATTTCCGCATCGGACCCGATATCGCGGCCGCGCTCGGCCGGCCCGCCGTCGCCGGCGGCGCC
>NZ_RZOI01000461.1:0-5009 GCF_004022645.1 Mesorhizobium sp. M4A.F.Ca.ET.020.02.1.1
GATCGATCCCGAGTGAGGCGAGGCGATCCGGCTGGCCGACACCGGAAAGCTCCAGCAGTTTCGGCGTGTTGATCGCGCCGGCCGTCAGCAACACTTCTCGCCTGGCGCTGGCCTGGCGTGCCTCGCCGCCGGCGAGGTAGCCGACCCCCGTAGCCCGCTTGCCCTCGAACAGCACCTTCTCGACATGCGCCTTGGCGACCAGCCGCAGGTTGGGCCGCCGCAGCGCCGGGCGCAGGAATGCCTTGGCGGTGTTCCAGCGTATACCCTTGCTCTGGTTCACTTCGAAGAAGCCGGAACCCTCATTGTCGCCGTCGTTGAAATCCTCGCGCGGCATAATGCCGAATTCCTTCGCCGCGTCCTGCACTGTGTTGAGGATCGGCCAGGACAGGCGCTGCCGCGCCACTTTCCATTCGCCGCCGGAACCATGCAGCCTGGTCTTGCCGCCATGATGGTCTTCGGATTTGAGGAAATAGGGCAGCACGTCGTCCCAGCCCCAACCGACATTGCCCATCTGCCGCCAGCCATCATAGTCCGCAGCCTGGCCACGCATGTAGATCATGCCATTGACCGATGTGCAGCCGCCCAGCACCTTGCCCCTGGGATAGACCAGCGAGCGGCCGTTCAGGCCGGCCTCCGGTGCCGTCTTCATCATCCAGTCGGTGCGCGGATTGCCGATGCAATAGAGATAGCCGACAGGAATGTGCACCCAGTGGTAATTGTCGCTGCCGCCGGCCTCGAGCAGCAGCACGCGCGTCGCCGGATCTTCGCTCAGGCGGTTGGCCAGCACGCAGCCGGCCGTACCCGCGCCGACGATGATGTAGTCGTAGTCGCCGTCCAGCCTTTGGGTCATTCTGCTGCTCTGCCTGGTCCTGCGGCCTGTTCGGTCCAGAACGATCGCAGCGTATCGGCGAGGCCGCAATAGGCGCGATAACGCCTGGCATAATGTCGCTGCATGGCCGGATCCGGGCGGTAGGCGGCGCGTGACCGGGTCATGGCGTCGACGCCGGACTCATAGTCGGCGAACAGTCCGGCCCCCACGCCGGCGCCGATCGCCGCGCCAAGCGCGCCGGTCTCGCGGGCTTCAGGAACGGTGATCGGTACGCCGAGCCCGTCGGCGAAGATTTGCGGCCAATGTTCGCTGCGGGAGCCGCCGCCGGACAGCACCGCCTTGTCGAAGCTGACGCCGGCGTGTTTCAACACATCGATGTGGCGCCGGTGCTCGAACATGACGCCTTCGAACAGCGCGCGCAGCAGATGGCCTTCCCTATGCCAGCCGGCCAGGCCGTAGAAGCCGGCGCGGAACTCGGCGCCCTGGCCCGAGCCGTAGAGAAACGGGTGGAAAATCGGGTCGTCCCAGGCCGGCGTGACTTCGCCGACAGCTGCGTTGCAGTGGCCGAACGGATCGTCGTGGTGGCTGCCGCGCTCGACGAATTCGCGCACGTACCATTCAAGATTGGCGGCCGATGTCGCGCTGGATTCGATGTTGACGAAGCGGCCGGGGCCGAAACGCGCGACCATGAAAACATCGGGATCGACAACCGGCGCGGCGGAGAAAACCTGGTTGACCGACCAGGTGCCGGCAATGATCGAGGCTTCGCCGGGGCGCACGACGCCGGCCCCCATGGCGCTGGCGACAACGTCGAAATAGCCGGCGATGACCGGCGTGCCTTCTGCCAGCCCGGTTTCATCGGCCGCGCTGGCGGTGACCGCCCCGGCAATGTCGGCGCTGTCGAGCAGCCGCGGCAGTTTTGCCTGCGCGTCCTCGATGCCGTAGAGCGCGAGAAGCTCGCCATCATAGATGCCTTCGGGCATGCGGACGAGGCCGCAGCCGGACATGTCGGAGACATCGCTCACCTGCTCTCCGGTGAGGCAAAAGGCGATGAAATCCTTGCACAGCATCGCCGTGCCGGTCGCGGCATAAAGGTCGGGTTCATGCTGCTTGACCCAGGCCAGCAAGGTTGGCGTCTGCGCCGGCCAGGGCTTTTGCAGGCAGATCGCGTGCAGGGCCCCGGCGTTGCGCGAAGCCAGTTCCGCCGCCATGCCGGCGGCGCGGGTGTCGAGCGACTGGATGCCGATCAGCGGGGCGCCAACGCGGTCGATCAGATAGAGGCCGTTGCCATGGCCGGCGCAGCCGACAGCGGCGATCTGGCGTGCGTCGATACCAGCCTGCGCAATGCAGCGGCGGATGGCGTCGCGCGCAGCGGCCCACATATCGCCGAGGTCGCGTTCGACATAGCCGGGCCGCGGCGTGTGCGAGCGCCCGGCGACGGTGTGCATGGCGACCTGCCGCCCGGCGAGGTCGAACAGCACCGCCTTGATGATGGTGTTGCCGGCGTCGAGACCGAGCAGATATGCGGCCTGATCAGCCATTGTTGTAGATATCCCAGGCCTCCTCGCCGCCAGCGTCCTTGTGGATCATCGCCATCAGCGCGTTGACCACCGCCTTCGGGTTGGCATGCTGATAGATGTTGCGGCCATAGACCAGCCCTTTGGCGCCTTGTCTGAGCAGGGCCGACGATTTTGCCAGCACGGTCCTAAGGTCGTCCTTGCCGCCGCCGCGCACCAGCACCGGCACGCGCGCCGCCTCGACGACGCGGTGGAAATCCTCAGGCCGGTCCGTCGGATCGGCCTTGATGATGTCGGCACCCATTTCGGCGGCGAGCCGCACCAGGGTGACGATCTTCTCGGCATCGCCGTCGACCTGGTAGCCGCCGCGCACATCGTTGGCCAGCATCACCAGCGGCTCGATCATCAAGGGCATGCCGTATCTGTGGCAGGCAGCGCGGACCTTGCTGATGTTTTCGACACATTGGCGAAACAGCTCCGGCTCGTCGGGAAGCATGAACAGGTTGACGACGACGCAGGCTGCGTCCATCTCCAGCGCGCCGATGATCGGCTCGTCATGATTCTGCAGCATCGACCACATCACGCGGTGGCGCTGGGCGTTGTAAGGATTACCCATGTCGATGCGCATGACCAGCGCCGGCTTGTCCTTGTCCGGCCGCGATTGCAACAGATCGGCCTGCCCGTAGGCGAGTTGCAGCGCGTCCGGACCTGCCGCGATCAGCGTGTCGATGACTCGCGGCATGTCCTCCAGGCCGACGAGAAAATCCGGTTCATTGCAGACGCCGTGATCGAGCGCCACGTCGAGGCAATTGCCGTTGGTGAACATCCGGTTCATGCGGGCCTTGGCGCTGACCTTCATTTTCTGCTCCTGAAATCGTGCGTTGGTCGAGCATCTCCTGCGAGACGCCGTGATAGGTATCGAGTTCGGCAACCAGGCCCTGCACCTCGCGGTCGCGATGCTCATCGCTCCAGCCGCGCTCGGCGGCCAGTGCGTCGGCGATGCGTTCGATGGCTGCCATCGAGATGTCGCCGCAAATGGCAAGCGATGTGCGGCGCAGGATAAGGTCCGACAGACAGGTTACGAACTCATGCCGGGTCAGGTAGACGATTTCGGCTGCCGTCGTTTCGGTCCTGCTGTCCAGTCTGATATCGTCGGGACGCCCGACGCAAAACAGGACGATGTCGCGCGCACCGCTGCCATAGCGGTCGACAAGATAGGCGGCGCGGGCGCCGCCGATCGCGAACTCACCAGCCAGATCGGCCGCCAGCGACGCCGGGTCCCGGGGGAAGCCGAGGCCGCCGCCGATCGGCATGGTCAGCGTGCCGCAAAGGCGTTCGCGGCCAAGCTCGGCCAGCACTGCATCGGCCGCCTGTTCGGCGAAGGCGCGGAAGGTCGTCCATTTGCCGCCGATCATGCAGAACTGCGGGATGTCGCCGGCAATGCGATGCACGGAGTGGCCGCGCGAGATCCTGCCGGTGAAGGCATGGTTGCTCTTCGGCAGCGGCCGGATGCCGCTATAGGTGAACACGATGTCAGAGGCGTGAATCGGAATGGCAGGAAAGACCAACCGCGCCGCCGCCAGTATGTAATCGGCTTCCGCCGGTTCGCAGCGCACGCGTCTGGCTTCGCTGACGCGAATATCGGTCGAACCGACCAGCACCTTGCCGAGATAGGGGAACATAATGCAAACCCGGCCGTCGGCGTTCTCGAAGAAAATCATGTGGCCGCCAAGTGCCTGGTAAAGCGGCTCGTTGTTGAGGATGAGGTGTGAGCCCTTGGTGCCCTCGACCAGCGGTGCAGCAGGCTTTTCGGATGCGTCGAGCCGGGCGATGGCCGAATCGAGCCATGCGCCTGTCGCATTGACGATTGCCTTGGCGATGACAGGGAAGCGCTCGTTGGTTGTCGTGTCGATAAGTTCGAAGGCTGAACCGACGCGCGTGATCTCGGCGCGGTTGAGCGCCAGGCTGTCGGGCGCCAGGCGTCCGGCATCGAGCAGCAGTTCGATGCCCAGCCGTTCCGGATAGCTGATCCAGGCGTCGTAGTAGGTGGCGGAAAAGCGCAGCATCGGGTCGAGCGCCGGCCATTGCGCGAATGTCATCCTGGCGCCGCGGAAATTGTGGCGCGGCAGCGCCCGGCGCTTGCGCGTCGTCCAGTCATAGAGCGCGAGCCCCGCCTTGATCGCCAGTGCGCCGCGGCTGGAAGGAGCCTCAGAAAGCCCGAGAAGGCCTGCCGCCCCGTTCATCAGCCCTGAGAAGACGGTGCGGATCGGAATTACAGTCGGCAATGGCCGCACCATATGCGGCGCATTGGCCAGCAGCGCATCGCGTTCGCGCAACGATTCCTGCACCAGGCCGAACTCGCCATTCTCGAGATAGCGCAGACCGCCATGGATCATGCGCGAGGGGGCCGCACTGCAGCCCGAGCAGAAATCGTTGCGCTCGACCAGCAGCACCTTCAGGCCCTGCAGCGCCAGTTCGCGGAAAACGCCGATGCCGTTGATGCCGCCGCCCACGACGACGACATCGAACGCGCCATCCTGGCGGATCTTGTCGAGGATGAGGCTTCTCTGGTCAGGCATGGCTTCGCCGTTCGGCCGTCCGGCGGACGGCAGCTCGATTTGCTTCGGGTTCACAGGTGGCGGTCAGGCGTCGAGATTTGTCAG
>NZ_RZOI01000462.1:0-5000 GCF_004022645.1 Mesorhizobium sp. M4A.F.Ca.ET.020.02.1.1
AATTCACGCTGATGCCCTTCGGCGGCCGCGGCCCGATGCTCGGCGCCATGACACGCTTCATGCCGAGTTCGCGGGCAAGGAAGGCGCCGAGCATCGGGCCGCCGCCGCCCCGGCGTGGCGGCGGCGCTGGGCGGGCTTGAGGCGGACCTGCGCGGGGATTTCATACGCACCATCTTCAGCCCGCTGACGGCTGCGTCGCTCCCCGAGATCCGCGAGGCCTTCGATGCTCTCGCGCAAGAGGGGCGCGACTGGCTCGCGGCGCAGGGGCACGACGCGGCGGCTGAGCTCACTCTCTCCTGCGACATGCGCTATCTCGGCCAGAGCTATGAGATCGAGGTCGTCCTTTCACCGCAATGGCTGGCGGGCGCCAACCCGGAGGCAATCAAGCAGGCCTTCCACCGCACTCATGAGCAGCTCTACGATTTTCACGACCCCGTGGGCGAGATCGAGCTTGTGAATGTCCGGCTGTCGGCGATAGGTGCCGGCCCGGCGCTCTCCTTTCCGGAGATCGACGAGATCGGCGCCGCCGCCATCCCGGCGCGCCGGCTCCCTGTCTACACCGGCGTGAGCGTCGAGACCGTTGACCTCCACCAGCGGCAGACCCTCGTGCCGGGCAGCACCTTCCGAGGGCCTGCCGTGGTCGTGCAGGAAGACACCACCTTCGCCATTCCCGCTGGTGCGCAGGCGCGCGTCGACCGCCACCTCAACCTTCTGCTGACCTTCGCGGAGTGACACCATGTTTGACCGGACAAACCTGCAGGTTCTGGCGAACCACGCCCGCGCGGCCGCCGAGAACATGGCCCACACGCTGCACCGCACTGCGCACTCCGCCTTCGTCAAGGAGACGCAGGATTTCACCGTGATGCTGATGGACCGTGCGGGGGCGACCTTCGCCGTGCCGATGGAACTCGGCGCCACGTGGTATCCGGGACTTTCCTACCACCGCGCGATCGCGATGGTCGACGACTACCGGCCGGGCGACGTCGCCTTCACCAACGATCCCTATTCGGGCCACGTCGCCACGCACGCCCCCGACACGCATCTGTGGAAACCGGTCTTCGTCGACGGCGAGATCGTCGCCTGGACCGGAGGTCACATCCACAACACCGACATGGGCGGGGCCGTGCCGGCTTCGCTCAGCCGGGCGCTGACCGAAATCCATCAGGAAGGCATCCGCTTCCCGCCGATGAAGCTGGTGCGGGAGGGCGTCTTCGACGAGACGATCCTGCGTATCATGAGCACCAATGTGCGCAAGCCCGACCTCAACATCGGCGACATCAAGGCGCTTGTCGGCGCGCTCAACACCGGCGAGCGCAAGATCCAGGCAATGGTGCGGAAGTTCGGCAAGGCCGGCTTCATCGAAGGGGTTGCCGCGCTTCTCGATCATGCCGAGGCGCAGGCGCGCGACGTGCTGCGCGCCATGCCCGACGGCACCTGGGAATTCGCCGATTACGCCGACGAGGATTCGGTCGAGGCCAATCCCTGCCGGCTGAAGCTGACGCTGACGATCAAGGGCGACGAGGCGGTGCTCGACTTCACCGGCTCCGATCCGCAGTTGGGCTCCTCGCTCAACGTGCCTTCAGGTGGCGACCCGCGCCACACCATGCTGCTGGTCGGCGTCTACTACGTGCTCTACACGCTCAACCCGAAGATCCTGCTCAACACCGGCCTTACCCGGCCGTTCACCTGCATCACTCCCGAGGGATCGGTGCTGAACCCGGTCCACCCCGCAGCCGTCGGCATGCGCTCGCTCACCTGCGCCCGGCTGCGCTCGGTCATCTTCGGCGCCTTCTCGCAAGCAGTGCCCGAGCGCCTGCCCGCGGCGCCGGCCGGCAACAACTGCATCGTCAACGTCATGACTGTCGACGAGCGCAGCAGCCGGACGGTCATCGCCGCGGTTAACCCGGTGGTCGGTGGCGGCGGTGCGATGCCGCATCGCGATGGCACCAACGGTTCGGGCGCCGATGCCGCCTATCTCAAGAACACGCCGATCGAAATCACCGAGACCGAGACCCCGGTCGAATTCGTGAAATACGGGCTCGCCAGGGACAGCGGCGGGGCGGGCCGCTGGCGCGGCGGGCTGGCGACCGAGATGGCCTTCCGCGTCTTCGCGCCCGACTCCAGGATCACGGCGCGCAACCGCGACCGCAGTTTTTTCCGTCCCTGGGGCGTGCTGGGCGGCAAGGCGGCCGGCCTGTCGGACATGGTCGTCAATCCGGGGACCGAGCACGAGCGGCGGCTGGGCAACATCGACACCGCGGTGCTGCAGCCCGGCGACCTGCTCGATATCCGCTCCGCCGGAGGCGGCGGGCGCGGCGATCCGCATCTGCGCGAACCCTGGCGGGTCGCACAGGACGTTCGGCGCGGCTATGTTTCGGAGGCATCGGCGGAGCGCGACTATGGCGTCGTCATCCGCGACGGCGAAGTCGACGAGCAGGCTACGGGGCAATTGCGCGCGCGGCACAAGCCGTCCGCCGGCCATTTCCATTTCGGTCCAGAGCGCGACGGCTACGAAGCGCAATGGACCCCTGCGGCATACGACCGGCTCACCGCCATACTGAGGGACCTGCCGATCCACTGGCGGTTCTTCGCCAAGACCGAGATCTTCCGCCGCATGAGAGGGCGCTCCGGGCCGGAGGGCGTGCAGGCGGCCTTCGATGCGGCGTGCGAACGGTTCCCCGAACTGCCGCGTCCTCGCCCGGTGCGAGAGGCCGCTGAATGATCAGCGCCGGCCGCATCGTCCGGCTGGCCGAGCGCGACCGGGTAGAGGTGAATTTCTTCCTCGATGGCGAGATGCGCAGCGCGCTGGCCGGCGATACGCTGCTGACCGCCATGCTGGCGTCGGGACAAGCCTTACGAAAGTCCGAGTTCGGGCCTGAACCCCGCGCGGGCTTCTGCCTGATGGGAGCCTGCCAGGATTGTTGGGTCTGGCAGGAAGAGGGGCCGCGCCTGCGCGCGTGCACAACCCCTATCGATGAGGGCATGCGGCTGCGCACGACGCCGCCGGAGAGCTGGCCGTGAGCGACGCTTCATCGCCGAAGATCGTGATCGTCGGCGCCGGTCCGGCTGGCATAAGGGCCGCGGCGGTGCTGGTCGAGGCCGGGCTGCACCCGATGGTGATCGACGAAGGCAATCGCGCCGGCGGTCAGATCTATCGTCGCCCACCGGACGGATTCGTCCGCACGCCGGGGCAGCTCTATGGCTCGGAGGCGGCGAAGGCGCGCTCGCTGCATGAACTGTTCGACCGGTTGGCCAAGGAGGGGCGCCTTACCCATTGCGCAGCGAGTTCGGTCATCGCCGCGCAGGAGGGACGGCTGCACGTGCTGGGGGAGGACGGCGTGCAGCTAGTCAACTATGACCGCCTGATCCTTGCCACCGGCGCATCCGATCGCGTCGCTCCGGTCCCGGGCTGGCAGAGCGCCGGCGTCTACAGCCTCGGCGCGGCGCAGATCGCGCTCAAGGCGCAGGGCGTGGCCCTCGGGCGACGGATCGTGCTGATCGGATCCGGGCCTCTCCTGACGCTGGTCGGTGCGCAACTCGTCAAGGCCGGAGCGGATGTGGTGGCGGTGCTGGATACATCACCCTGGCGCCAGCAGATGCGGGGATTCCGGGGGCTCGCCGCCCGGCCGCTGGTCGCGCTGCGCGGCCTGGCGCTGCGGGCGAGGCTCGGCGACCGTTACCATGCGGGCGTGACCCTCGAACTGATCGAGGTCGACGAACAAGGTGTCACCGCGATGCGCTGGCGCGACACCGGCGGCCGCGAACGCGTCACCCCGTGCGACATGATCGGCATGGGCTGGCACTTGCGGGCGGAGACGCATCTCGCGGACCTTGCGGGATGCGCCTTCGCGTATGACGAACAGTGGCGGCAATGGCTGCCGAAGACCGACGAGATGGGTCGCGCCGGGAATGGCGTCTACCTTGCGGGCGATGGGGTTCGGCTCCTGGGGGCGGACGGCGCGGAGATTGCCGGGCGCCTTGCGGCGGTGGCGTGCCTTGCCGATCTCGGGCAATCGGCGCCGTCAGCCAACGCCGATCTGCGCAAGCTCGCGCGGCTCGAGCGCTTCGCACGCGGTCTGGCCCGCGCCTTTCCCTGGCCGGAGGCGATGGCGCGGGTGCTCCCTGACGACGCGATTGTTTGCCGCTGCGAGAACGTGACTGCAGGAGACATACGCCAGGGTGTGGCTTTCGGCGGCGGTGAGGCTAACAGGGTGAAGTCGCTGTCGCGCGTCGGCATGGGGCGCTGCCAGGGGCGCTACTGCCAGTTGGCTGCCGTCGAGCTTGTTGCGGCACAGGCCGGCTGCACGCCCGGCGCCGTCGGCCGGTTTCGCGGACAGGCGCCCGTCCGACCGGCGCCTATTGGCGCTGTTCTGCGGAACGGCTGACGCAATTGCGGATGCCGCGCATTGATGAGGGTCAAATCCTAGAAATCGGCAACCTTGCCCCAGGCCGAAGCGTCGAAGCGGCGCGGGTCGTAGGATGTCGGATCGACGATCGGTTCCGAGCCGGTCACCAGATCGGCGACGAGATGACCGGCGCCGGGCCCGATGCCAAAACCGTGTCCCGAAAATCCGGCGGCGAGGAAGAAGCCCGCAACGCTATCGATCTCGCCGATGGCGGGCACGCCGTCCGGCGTGCTGTCGATGTAGCCGGCCCAGGCAGCGCTGATCTTCGTCTTTCTGAGGTCGGGCAGAAGTTCAAGCGCGCGGGCATGGGTCAGACGGATGGTGGCCCGGTCCGGAGCCGGATCGAGGATGCGCATGCGCTCCATCGGCGTCGGCTGGTCGAGCCGCCAGCGCTGCAGCGTTTCGTGCCCCGAGCGCACGCCTTGCAGTCCGCCGGGCGCGAGGCTGCGCCACCGCTTCAGAAACATGGGCAGGAACTGCGACGAGAAGCGCAACTGCTGCGGCGTCACGTCGACGCGGCCGCGCCCGCTGATGGCAAGCGTGTAGCCGCCGTCGCCGCGACGCGTGGCCGAGATCCTCGCCGTGTGCAGCGCA
>NZ_RZOI01000463.1:0-4998 GCF_004022645.1 Mesorhizobium sp. M4A.F.Ca.ET.020.02.1.1
CGTCCCGGATCAGCATGATGTTGTCGGCGGCGAAATCCCAGTCGGTGCTGGCGAACAGCCTGCGAAAGCGGCCCTCGAGGAAGAAATCGTCGGCGTCGAGGACGCTGATGAAGGGTGAGCTCGAGCCGGCAATCGCGGCATTGCGGGCAAAGGACGGCCCCCGGTTCACATCGAGGCGCATGACTTTGAGCCTGCCGCTGCCGTCATCGGCGGCGCGCGCCACCTCGGCGGTGTCGTCGGTGGAGGCGTCGTCAACGACGACGACTTCAGCCGCTTCCGGCTCACGCAGCGCCGACGCTATGGCGGCCGGGATCGTTCGGGCGGCGTTACGGGCGGCGATGATCACGCAGACCCGGGAAGCTGTGCTGGACATCAATTGACCTCTCGATCGAACGAGTCTGTTTCGAATTTCCTGCCCCTGTGCCCCAAAACGATCGTCACCGGCTGCCTGCTTAGCCGACTGCCGGCCGTTCGAAAATGCGTCGGCTGAGATCGGCCGAAGCCGCCCAGCCGGCCTCGGCCAGATAGCGGACCGGCGCGCGGCCGCATAGTTCCCAAAGCACCGTCCTGCGCAGGGGCCAGCGCAGAGAGGACAGCCAGGGCGCAATCACCATGTGGAGGAGGTCGGCGTCGTCGATGCGCGACAGTATCCGCGTGGCGCGCTCCGACAGCAGCGTACCCGCGCCGCCAAACAGCACGTCGGCCGCCCTGAGGCCCAGCAGCAGCGTATCCTCCAGCCCCTGCCCGGCCGCGTAGTCGAGCAGGTCCCGCTGTTCGGCTTCGCCGAGGCGGCCGGCACTGGCCCTGACATCGCAGACATAGCCGGCGCAGGGCTCACGGTTGAAGAAGGCCTTGGCGACGCTGATGCAGGACAAGAGCAGCGTATCGGAAGCCGAAATGAAAGGCACATGATTGCCGGCGATCCCGACCTCGCGCCTGCGCCGCAGGAAGCCGTCGGTGTCACGCGGGCTCGGCGAGCCGGGCTGCTGCAGCCGGTAGTGGAGGTCGACGGTGGACGGCCTGGCGTCATCGCCACGGATCATGTGTTGCTCGCCGAGGAAACGCAGCCACCACAGCGAACGCGACTTGCCGGCGACCTCGTAGCCCATCGCGCGCAGCGCCTCGCGCGCCTTTGCAAAGCCGGCCTGCGAGACGAGGATGTCGACATCGCCCGACGGCTTCATGAAGTGATCGCCATAGAGCAACTGCTGCTGGAACGGCCCTTTCAGGAAAACGAAATCGATATGCCTTTCGCGCAGCGCCTGATGAATGGCCAAGGAATCCATGATGCCGGACGAATTCATCGAGACCGTGCGGCGACGGTAAGTGTCGAGCCAGCCGAGCAGTTCGGACGGCGCTTCGCCGGCTTTGGTATAGGACAAGGCCTTGAGCACGAAGATCGCAACCTTGTTCAGCCTGGCGATGTCGGCAACCACGGCGGTGGAGATGGACGGCGCCTGCACGCCGACTGCCACCGCACCCGGGCCGGGCGCGAAAAACAGCCTCAGGCACACCTGAACGTAGTCGACTTCGTCGGCGCAGTCGGCGGCGCGTAGCCTCTGGTAAGCACTTTCCTGCACGGCCATTCCCGACAAGGTCCTCGCAAAAAATCCGCCCAGCGTGTTATATTGCAACTGCGAAGAAAAGCATCGCCAAAATCGCCGCAGCCGTCCAGCATTGCTTTGTCGCGGCGGAGTCCTGCAACCACAGCGTTTACATGGGCGGCACTTGGGCAACTCGACAGGCGACCCAGTTCGAGCCTGCGATTCGACACGAATTCGGGCGCATCCGGCACAAATTCTTCATTCCTATAATGCGAGCATTTTGAGTCAAGAAGGACTTATAATAATTAAATCAAATGCTTAAATTGGCGCCGCCGACTCGGCGTTGAACTCCCTTTGCAGGGCATGGCAAGGATATGCCTGCAAAAGGCTTGATCACCAACCAAGGCAGGCGCAACCAAGAATTGATTAATGGTTGGTAAATCATGCTTGACTCATTTAGGGTGCCATGCAGCTATTGCGTTGCAGCATAGCAATGTGCTGCCGGCACTCGACAGGCCGTTTCCAGTCCTTACCGGAGAGTAAAATGGAACAGAATGTTGAAAAGCAAGAGTACGAGACGCCGAGCCTGACGGTTCACGGTTCGATCGAAACGATCACGCAGGGCGGCTCGGGCACGACGGCGCTCGACGCAGCATTCCCTGCGCATACGCCTTTCGACCAGCTTACGTTCTCTTGAGCTTGATTGTGTTCCGGGGCGCAAAGTTGGGGCTCCGAATACGTCTTCTCGGGAAGCCGGGGGCCCAATCCCCCGGCTTCCTGCCTGAGGCCGCGACCGGACCGGCACAAGGCCCTGGGCATCTCAACGATGACCTCTCGGGGCGACTCGGCTGATGCCGATCGATCCCTTCCTGGAACTGACGAAGCGTAGCGTTTTGTAGCGAGGTTTTAGGATGACGTGGGATCCGGCGGATCGAGACCGCGTAACAGCCACCAGCGACGCCGTGGCTTGCGAATTCGGCAACGGACTGGCGCTGCTCAATCTGCAAACCAACATCTATTACAGCCTGAACAGTGTCGGCGCCTATATCTGGGAACTGATCCAGGAGCCGCGCCCGGTTGCCGACATCCGCGCCGCGGTGCTCACGCGCTACGACGTCGATCCAGCGCGCTGCAAGGCCGACGTCGATGGACTGTTGAAAGGCCTGGCCGCGGCAGGGCTTGCGAGGCTCCACCATGAGGAACTTATCTAGGCTCCTCTCGCTCAGCGGTGCGGAGATGCTCTTCCTGGCGCGCTGCATTGTGGTGGTCGCCGCCGTGCGGCTGGGGCTGACGCTGTTTTCCTTCAACCGCGTTCGCCGCCTGGTGACCCGGCTTGACGCGCGCGAGGCGGCCAGCGTCGCCGATCTGAGACGCGTCGCCTGGGGCGTCGCGGCCGCGGCCCGCCTTGTTCCCCATGCGAGCTGCCTGACCCAGGCATTGTCGGGCCAGTACCTCCTCGCCCGCCAAGGCAACACCTCGAGAATACGCATCGGCATCGCGCAGGACACCGGAGCCGAACTGAAAGCGCATGCCTGGCTGATGAGCGGCAATCAGATCGTGCTTGGCGGCTCCCTTGCCGGGTTTGCCCATCTCGTCGACCACGGTCAGTGAACGATGAGCGGCGTCGCCGGAATCCTGTCCAGACGGGCTGGCAAACCCGCCACCGCCGCCGACATCCAGCAAATGCTGGCGCGCATGCGGCATCGCGCCCGTGACGGCGCCTCGTGGTGGTCGGACACGGCGATAGCCCTCGGCCATGCCTGGCTGAACACGACCGACGAAGCCGGGCCGGGTCCGCTGACGATGGCCGGCGGCAGGCTGGCGATCACCGCCGACTGCCGGCTGGACAATCGCGACGAATTGCTGGCGCGGCTCGGCGTCCGGGACAAGTCGGTCGCCGACGCCATGCTTGTGATGCGCGCCTATCTCACTTGGGGGGATGCCAGCCCCACCCATCTGCAAGGCGACTTTGCCTTCGCCATCTGGGACAGCGAACGCCGGGCGCTGTTTTGCGCCCGCGACCATTTCGGCGTCAAACCCTTCTATTATCACGCGAGCGACCGGCGTTTCGCCTTCGCCTCGGAGATCGGACCGATCCTTGGCCTCGACGACACCAGCGCGCGCATCAGCGAGCACCAGATTTCCGGCTTCCTGGCCGGGCTGACGGATGATCCGCAATCCACCGCCTACACCGACATCTTCCGCTTGCCGGCCCGCCACAGCCTGACGGTGACGGACAGCCAGGTGGTGCTGCGCCGCTACTGGCAGATCCAACCCTCGGGACGGCCGCTCCGGTCGGATGCCGCCGAGGAGTTCGGACATTTGTTCAAGCAGTCGGTCCACAATCGCATGCGCGGAACCGATGCGGTCGGCGCGATGCTGAGCGGCGGCCTCGATTCCTCCTCAATCGCCTGCGTGGCCGGGCTTGCGAGAGCCGCGACGCGCAAGCCCGGACTGCCGACCTTCTCGCTGATCTTCGAGAAAGGCTCCTCGATGGACGAGAAGCCTTTCATCGACGCCGTGCTTGAAAGGCCAGGCCTCGACAGCACGCTGATCAGCGTGGGCAACTATGCGCCCTTCGCCGAGTTCGAGCGCATCCTGGAGGAGCAGGAAGGCACGTTCCTGGCGCCCGGCCTGTCGCTGACCCGCAGCATCTACCGGACCGCCGACGCGCAGCGCATGAAGGTGCTGCTCGACGGCCATGGCGGCGACGAGGTGGTGTCGCAAGGCCACGGCCATCTGCACGAGCTGGCCGATGCCGGCAGGTGGATGGAGCTGTGGCGGGAATTGCGCGGCGCCTCGAATACCTATGGCGACGGCATGCTCGGCATGTACTTCAAATTCCTGACCGTCTACGGGCCGGCCTGGCGGATCGCGAAACTGAGGGGGATGGCCAATCGCGTCCTCGGCAGGCTGCGGCGCGGGCCGGCGCCTGCGCCGCGCGGCTGGGGCGGCTTGGTCAACCCGGAGCTTGCCCGGCGCACCGAGCTTGCCGAACGGTTCCACAGGGCCGGCTACATGCCGTCCAGCGTCAGCGCCAGCGAGGCGCTGACGCATCGCTGGATCCTGTCGACGGGGCTGGTGCCGCACGCCTTCGAGGTGCTCGACAAGGCCGCCGCCAATTTCGGCGTCGAGCCGCGCTATCCGTTCTGGGACAAGCCGCTGGTCGAGTTCTGCCTGGCGCTGCCGGGCAAGGAGAAGCTGAGCAGCGGCTTCGGCCGCTACGTGCTGCGCCGCGCCATGGACGGCATTCTGCCGCCCGCTGTGCAGTGGCGACGCGACAAGATCGATTTCACGGCCAATCTGGTGAAGGGCATGGTCGGCAACCATCGCGACCTGCTGCACAAGGTGCTGGTGTCGGACGCCGGCCTGATCGCGCCCTATGTCAACCTGCCGGAAGTAGCCGCAGCCTATGCCCGCATCCTGCGGCTACTTCCGGCAGGTTGACATAGGG
>NZ_RZOI01000464.1:0-4997 GCF_004022645.1 Mesorhizobium sp. M4A.F.Ca.ET.020.02.1.1
TCTCAAGACCTTGCCCATCGACAGTATCAAGACCGACCGATCCCATATCAGCAGCCTCGCCCACGATCAGGTGGCCCAGATCTTCGTCTCGGCGCTGGCGCAGATCGCACGCATCCAGCATGTCACCATCGTCGCCGAAGGCGTCGAGACGGAAGAGGAGTTCACCCTCGCCAGGGCAGCCGGCTGCAACCGCTTCCAGGGCTATTTCTTCGGCAGGCCGGCACCGCGCCAAAAGGCCGGCGCTCTCCCCGCCGCCGATGCCGCAGCGCTGGCCCTGATCGCCTGAGGGCACAAAGCCGGCAAAATTTCCTATTTTCCTTGCCCTCCCCGCGAACCCGTGGGACGATGGCGTTGGGCAGGTGGCGATTGAAAAGAAGCCCCGCCCGCGACGGCCGAACAGGCCGGCCGCCGCTCACAGGGAAACGCCTGAGTGGAGGTCAGCCATGGGTACTCGCGCCGGAGGACGACGCACGGGACCGAAATGCATAGCCATAGTCGGTCCCTTCGCAAGCGGTAAGACGACACTTCTCGAAGCAATCCTCGCCCGGACGGGCGCCATTCCCCGCCAGAATCCCGTTTCATCAGGCAGCACAGTTTCCGATCATTCGGCCGAGGCCCGCGCCCACGCCATGAGCGTCGAGGCGACCTTCGCCACCACGGAATTCATGGGCGAGCAGCTCACCTTCGTCGATTGTCCCGGCTCGATCGAGTTCGCCTTCGAGGCCGAACCGGTGCTTGCCGCCTGCGATGCCGCCGTTGTCGTGGCCGAAGCCGACGAGAAGAAGATCCCCGCGCTGCAGCTCATCATGCGCAAGCTCGACGATCTTGGCGTGCCGCGCATCCTGTTCCTGAACAAGGTCGACAAGGCGATCGCCGGAGTGCGCGACACGCTGAAGATGCTGCAGCCGGCAAGTTCGGTGCCGCTGCTGCTGCGCCAGATTCCGCTGCGCAAGGACGGTGTCGTCATCGGTTCGATCGATCTCGCGCTGGAGCGGGCCTACATCTACCGCGAATATGCCGAAAGCCAGGTCGCTGACATCCCAAGCGACGACAAGGCTCGTGAGCTGGAAGCCCGCTTCTCCATGCTGGAGACGCTCGCCGACCATGACGACCAGTTGATGGAGCAGCTGCTCGAGGAGATCGAACCGCCGAAGGATGCCATCTTCGACGATCTCGCCGCCGATCTTCGCGCCGGCGCGGTGACGCCGGTGCTGATTGGCACCGCCGAGAAGGGCAATGGCGTGCTGCGTCTCCTGAAGGCGATCCGCCATGACGCGCCCGACATCGAGGCGACCCGCAAGCGCCTTGGCGCGCCCGACGGCAACCAGACCGTTGTCCAGGTGATGAAGACCATCCACACCGCCCATGGCGGCAAGCTGTCGGTCTCGCGGGTGCTGTCCGGGCAGCTCGCCGACGCGGCCGAGCTTTACCTCTCGAACGGCGAAAGCGCCAAGGTCTCCGGCATCTACAAGATGCTTGGCAAGGATCAGCTGAAGCTCGCCTCCGCCAAGACCGGCGACACCGTCGCGCTGGGCAAGCTCGACAACGTCAAGACCGGCCAGACGCTGAGTTCGGTCAAGGGCGGCAGCAAGCCGCTGGTCACGCTGGAGCCACCGCAGCCGGTGTTCGCCTTCGCGCTGCGGCCGAAGGAGCGCAAGGACGAGGTCAAGATGTCGGCCGCCATCCAGCGCCTGGCCGAGGAGGATCCCTCGCTCAGCCTGCGCCACAACCAGGACTCCGCCGAGACTGTGCTGTCGGGACATGGCGAAATGCACCTGCGGGTCGTGCGCGAGCGGCTCGAGGGCAAGAACCAGATCCCGGTCGAGGGCCACGCTCCGGCCGTGCCCTATCGCGAGACGATCCGCAAACCGGCGCAGCAGCGCGGCCGCCACAAGAAGCAGTCCGGCGGCCACGGCCAGTTCGGCGACGTGGTGATCGAGATCAAGCCTCTGCCGCGCGGCACTGGCTTCCAGTTCACCGACACCATCACCGGCGGCGTGGTGCCGAAGACCTACATTCAGTCGGTGGAGACAGGCATACGCGACTATCTGAAATCGGGACCGCTCGGCTTCCCCGTGGTCGATGTCGCAGTCAATCTCTCGGACGGCTCGTACCATGCCGTCGACTCCTCCGACATGGCCTTCCAGATGGCGGCCAAGCTGGCGATGAAGGAGGGCATGGCTGCCTGCTCGCCGGTGCTGCTCGAGCCGGTGATGAAGGTCGAGATCGTCACACCGTCCGACGCGACATCGAAGATCATCGCGTTGATCCCGCAGCGGCGCGGCCAGATCCTCGGTTATGACGCGCGGCCTGATTGGCCGGGATGGGATGTCGTCGAGGCGACCATGCCGCAGGCCGAGATCGGCGATCTGATCATCGAGTTGCGCTCGGCAACCGCCGGCGTCGCCAGCTATCGGGCAGCCTTTGACCACATGGCCGAGCTTACCGGCCGGCTGGCCGACGAAGCGATGAACGCCAGCGGCAAGGCTGCCTGAACGGGACTTGTTGTGGCAGACACGCAAACGGCGCCCGGACTATCCGGACGCCGTTCTTATTGCGGACCGTCTTCCTGGGAGGCAAACGGCAGGTCCGCCGCAGCGGGAAATGGTTCGGACGCGGTAGCCGCCTGAGCCCGGTCCGTCCGAGTGATGCCCCCATCTCCCGGACCGACCAAACCGCGTCCTATGATCTGCTTATTCGATAGAGTGCGTCTTCGCCATGTTACCAGAGGTTACATGTCACTGTTACGTGGCAGTGCCGATCGATTTTCCGCCGCATCCGTGGACTGCGGGCAACAAAAAAGCCGGATCAATAAAGATCCGGCTGAGTTTGATTGGAAGTGCCTGTTGAGGCTAACCTCCAGAGGGGAACACTCGAGGGCGCTAATGGGAGGAGAACGCGCCCAGGAGATGATCTATATATGTGCTCATCATGCCCAAGAAACAAGCATCTATTTTGCAACACACGCATGCAAAAAGGCGCAGGCTGTGGTCCAACCCACTACCGGGCTCAATAGGACCAGGAAAATCGGTGGAATCGAGCGCGACTCAGGGTCAAAGTCGCTGCCGAAACCTTCATCAGGGTCGTTTCCAATCGGAAAATGCGAACGCCGCCAAATGATGTGGATTCGAGCAGCCCCAGTCCATTTTTGCGGCAAGGGCGCCTGATGCGTACATTTTCAGCAATCGCCGGCAGCGCGCTGTTCCTTGTCGTGGCCCCCGGCGTCGTTGCCGGGCTGGCGCCTTTTCTTTTGACGAACCGCTACCAGCTGCCGCTGTCGACGGTGCCGGCCTTCGTTCCTGTCGGCTGGGTGCTGGTTGTGGGAGCGACAGCCATGCTGCTGCACGCCTTCACCCGCTTCGCGCTCGAGGGCCTTGGCACGCCGGCCCCGGTGGCGCCGACCGAACGGCTGGTTGTCAGCGGCATCTACCGTTACGTGCGCAATCCGATGTACGTCGCCGTGCTGTCGATCATCCTCGGCCAGGCGCTGTTGTTCTCGAGCTGGACGCTCGTCGCCTACGGCGCCGTGGTCGGCGCCGCCATGGTCTCGTTCGTCAGGCTCTACGAAGAGCCGACGCTCGCCCGTCGCTACGGCGCCGAGTACGAGGCCTACCGTCGCGCCGTCCCCGGCTGGCTGCCGCGGCTGACGCCATGGCGCGGGTGATCCGACAAACCGGAGGTTCAGGTCAGGCCGGTCTCGCCTGGATTTCGACGCACCCTAGAAGGACCAGCTGCGCGCCTTGGCGATGATGAAATCGCGAAAGACATGCAGCTTGGCCTGGTTCTTCATCGCGTCCGGATAGGCGAAATAGGTATCGAAGGACGGCACCTCCGTCTCCGGCAGGAGCTGGATCAGGCCCGAATCCTTGTTGATCACGTAGTCGGGCAGCATGGCGATGCCGGCGCCACCCTGCACCGCGCGCTTGATCGACAGGATGTCGTTGATCTGCAGCGTCGGCACTCTTTGCCCATTTTCGAAATCGCCGACCGTCTCCAGCCAGTTTAGCTCCGACAGGTGCGACGGCACCGGCACGCCGAAGGTGACGATGCGATGGTTCCGAAGCTCGGCGATCGAGGCCGGTTTGCCGTATCTGCTGATGTAGGAGGGCGCCGCGTAGAGATGGAAATGCACGGTGAACAGGCGGCGCTGGATGAGATCCGGCTGCTGCGGCTGACGCAGCCGGATGGCGCAGTCGGCCTGGCGCATGGTGAGGTCGAGCTCTTCGTTGGCGAGAATCAGCTGCAGGCTGATCTCGGGATAGAGTTCGATGAATTCCTGCACGCGTTCGGTCAGCCAGCCGGCACCAAGACCGACCGTGGTCGTCACCCTCAGCACGCCGGACGGCCGATCCTTGGCCTCGGTCAGCCGCGATTTGATCGTCTCCAGCTTCATCAGCACGTCGTGCGCCGTGCGGAACAGCATTTCGCCCTGCTCGGTCAGCACCAGGCCGCGCGCGTGGCGGTGGAACAGCGCCACGCCGACATCATGCTCCAGCGCACTGACCTGACGCGAGATCGCCGACTGCGACAGGTGCAACGTCTCGGCGGCATGGGTGAACGACCCAGCCTCCGCCGCAGCGTGAAACACGCGAAGCTTGTCCCAGTCCAGCGCCATGGTTTCCCCTCGTATCGTTTTCTGGCGTCTGAATGAAAAATCAGGCTTTTAAACGGCTTTTCTCAGCCGTTTTGTTATTCCGCCGCCTCGCGGTGCACCTCGATCCCGGCGAGATATTTTTCAGCCTCGAGCGCGGCCATGCAGCCGAGTCCGGCCGCCGTCACCGCCTGCCGGTAGATGTCGTCGGTGACGTCGCCGGCGGCGAACACACCGGGCACGTCGGTGCGGGTCGAGTCCGGCGCTGTCCACAGATAGCCGTTCGGCTTCTGCTTCAGCTTGCCGACGAACAGCTCGACCGCCGGCGCATGGCCGATCGCCACGAACACGCCATCGACCTTGAGCCGCGTCACCTCGCCGGTCACGACATTGCGCAGCGTCAGCC
>NZ_RZOI01000465.1:0-4990 GCF_004022645.1 Mesorhizobium sp. M4A.F.Ca.ET.020.02.1.1
GCATGGAGAAGATGGTGAAGCCGACGACGGCCGCAAGGAACTGTTCCTGACGGCCGTCGTCGGCTTCACCATCTTCTCCATGCTGTGCGGCCTGGCGTGGAGCCTCGAGACCATCGTCCTGTTCCGGTTGATGCAAGGCGTGTTCGGTGCCGCGATCGTACCGCTGTCGCAGACCTTCCTGCTCGACATCAACCCGAAGGAGCGCCACGGCCAGGCGATGGCGATCTGGGGCGCGGGCATCATGCTGGGGCCGATCCTGGGCCCGACGCTGGGCGGCTGGCTGACCGAGAATTTCAACTGGCGCTGGGTGTTCTTCATCAACCTGCCGGTCGGCATCC
Organism: Mesorhizobium sp. M4A.F.Ca.ET.020.02.1.1; assembly: GCF_004022645.1. NCBI lineage: Bacteria > Pseudomonadati > Pseudomonadota > Alphaproteobacteria > Hyphomicrobiales > Phyllobacteriaceae > Mesorhizobium > Mesorhizobium sp. M4A.F.Ca.ET.020.02.1.1. The sequence continues at coordinate 339 of NZ_RZOI01000465.1, forward strand.
TCGCCTTCCTTGGCATGGCCGCCTATCTGCCGGCCGTTGCCCGGCGGGTGCGCAGCTTCGATTTCTTCGGCTTCGCCATGATATCGCTCGGCGTCGGCGCATTGCAGCTGATGCTGGATCGCGGCGGCGAGGTCGACTGGTTTTCCGCGGTCGAGATCTGGATCGAGCTCGGCCTGGCCATCACCGGCTTCTGGGTGTTCACCATCCACACAGTGACGGCCGAGCACCCGTTCATCGATCCCAAGATCTTCCTCGACCGCAATTTCGTGACCGGCCTGGCGTTCATCTTCGTCATGGGCGTGCTCATCCTGGCCTCGATGTCGCTGCTGCCCCCGATGCTGTCGACCATCTTCGGTTATCCCACCATGACCATCGGCGTCGTCATCGGTCCCCGCGGCGTAGGCACGATGATTTCGATGCTCGTCGTCGGGCGGCTCATGAGCAAGATCGACGCCCGCATCCTCGTCGTCATCGGCTTCCTTTTGACCGCGCAATCGCTCTACACCATGTCCAGCTTCTCGCCGCAGATGGATAACTGGCTCATCCTCAGTTCCGGCGTCATCCAGGGGCTGGGCATGGGAATGGTGTTCGTGCCGCTGTCGACGGTCGCCTTCGCCACGCTCGACGCGCGCTACCGCACCGATGCCACCGCGCTGTTCAGCCTGGTGCGCAATCTCGGCTCCTCGATCGGCGTGTCGGTGGTGACGGTCCTGATGGTGCGCAACACCCAGATCAACCACACCGAGCTTTCGGCCTTCATCAACCCGTTCAACCCAAATCTCTGGGCCGCTTCGCCGGCGGCGGCGAGCGGCGATCCGACGGCGCTGTCGCAGATCGATCGGCTGGTCAACATCCAGGCGATGATGATCTCCTACGTCAACGATTTCAAAATCCTGATGGTGATGACGCTGCTTGCCATTCCGTTCGTCTTCCTGCTGCGCAAGCCGAAGGCGGCGCCGGCGGGCGGCGCGTCAGCAGCGCATATGGACTGACGTTTGCTGACGCAATTCCAGGAAAAGTGTGAAACGGTTTTCCGTCCGGAATTGCGTACAAACAAATAGTCAGACCAGTTCAGCGGTTCTACCAGACGCTAAACTGCTCTGACCGGCGCGGCGTAGCGGCCGCGCCTGCATCCGGGACTCAAAAAATCGTGGCTAGGGAACAGCGCCAGGATTTTCAGATAGACACAACCTACCGCTCCCGGTTCACCTACCATTAGTATATATCGATCACGATGCGGTCGCTTTTGGGTTGAAGGCGAGCCGTGTTGCTTTGCGCCGGCACCAAACTGGAGGAACTCTGTTTGGGCACGAAATCATCCAGGAAAGCCGCCGAAGCACCCGAGTCGGCCAATCTTGCGGCGCTGGCAAAGCTGACGATGGCTTCATACGAAACGCTCGAGCGCGATCTTCGAGCCAGGATCGCATCGCTCGAAGGGCAGGCGCTGCGATTTGAGACGGCGATCGACAACGTTTCGCAGGGCATCTGCTTTTTCGACGCCGGTGAACGGCTGATCCTGTCCAACCGCCGCTATGCGGAAATCTACCACATTGCGCCTGAGCAATTGCGGCCGGGGCTAACGCTCCGGGAAATCGTCGCACTTCGCGTCGCTGTCGGAACCTCCGCGACCGATGCCGACGCCTATCTTGCATTGGCCCGCTCCGTCAATTCGGGCACGGCACCAAGAGTATGGACCGCCAACCTCGCCGACGGTCGGACAATTCAGGTCTGCCACCAGCCTATGCCCGACGGCAGTTGGGTGGCCACGCATGAGGACATCACGGCGCTCGCTGCCAATCGACAGATCGCCGCTGAGCGCATCTCGCTGCAAACGCTGATCGACTGGGTGCCCGACTATCTCTGGGTCAAGGACACGGAAAGGCGCTTCATCGTGGCGAACAGGGCTCTCGCGCTCGACAGCGGAAGGGAGAAGACCAGCGACATGGTCGGTTTGACCGATTTTGATCTCCATGCCCCGGAACTTGCTCGGAAATTTCGCGCTGTGGAGCAGAACGTGCTCAGCAGCGGGCAACCAATGATCGACAAGGAAGAGTTCATTGTCGATGCATTGGGCGCCGGCAAGTGGGTGTCATCGACAAAGGTGCCGCTGCGCAATGCCCAGAATGACGTCATCGGACTGGTTGGCATCGCTCACGATGTCACCGCACGCAAGCAGGCGGACGTCCTTCGGGACGGGCAGGCGCATATCCTGGAAATGATCGCAATGAGCGCCCTGCTCGAAGACGTGCTCGACCGTCTGATGCGCCTCGTCGAGTCGCAGTTGACGGGGATATTCGGTTCCGTCCTGCTGCTCGACAAGGACGGCAGCCATTTGCGGCACGGCGGCGCGCCGAGCCTGGCGAAAGAATATACCGATGCCATCGACGGGATCGCCATCGGCCCCAAGGTTGGATCATGTGGCACCGCCGTCTACCGGCGGGAGCCGGTCATCGTCGCGGACATCATGCAGGACCCGCTTTGGGAAGAATACCGTCAGGTGGTGGCGCCCTTCGGCTATCGTTCCTGCTGGTCGACCCCGATCCTATCGCATCAAGGCGCCGTGCTCGGTGTCTTTGCGATGTATTCGATGACGGTGCGCGAACCGACCGAGGCCGAAACGCGGCTGATCGACTTCACGACACGGATTGCAGGGATCGCCATCGAGCGCAAACTGGCTGAAGACCAGATTCATTTCATGGCCAACCATGATGTGCTGACAGGGCTTCCAAATCGCGCTCTGCTCGAGGACCGGCTCTCGCAGGCTCTGCTCTATGCGCAGCGGTACGATCGCTGGGTGACGGTGGTGTTCATCGACCTCGACAATTTCAAACTCGTCAACGACACGCTCGGCCACAACGCCGGCGACGTACTGCTGAAGACCGTCGCCAACCGCATGGTCGAATGCGTAAGGCCGACCGACACAGTCGTGCGGCTTGGCGGCGACGAGTTCGTCATAGTCCTGTTCGACCAGCCGACGAATGTCGATCTGATCTCCGAGACCCTGCAAAAGATCCGGGCAGCGATCGCGGAGCCGGTTCATCTGGGAAGGCATCGGCTGAGGGCGACGGCCAGCATCGGCATCGCCAACTATCCCAAGGATGGGACGAATCCAGATCAGCTGCTGGCCAATGCCGATGCTGCCATGTACCGCGCGAAGGAATTCGGCCGCGACAATTTCCAGTTCTACGCTCCCGAGTTCAACACCAGGGCGCATGAGAAATTCCTGCTTCAGGAGGAGTTGCGAAATGCCCTGGCTCGCTCGGAATTCATTCTGCTCTATCAGCCGCAGGTCGATCTTCGCTCAGGAGACGTCTTTGCGGTCGAGGCTTTGCTGCGTTGGAAGCATCCGACGCGAGGCATGGTGGCGCCGGACACGTTCATTCCGACCGCCGAGGAGACCGGGCTGATCGTACCGATCGGCGACTGGGTCCTGCACGAAGCCTGTCGGCAGAACAAGGCCTGGCAGGATGCCGGTCTGCCACCCCTGACCGTATGCGTAAACGTCTCGGCGCGGCAATTCAGGGAACCGAACCTGATTGGCCGTGTCGTGAACGCGCTGACGGACAGCGGCCTGGAGGCCAGGCATCTCGAGCTCGAGGTAACCGAGAGCCTTATCATGCAGGACGTCGAATTGGCGGTCGCGACGATGGACGCCTTGCAGAGCCTGGGGGTTCAGATTTCGATCGACGATTTCGGAACAGGCTATTCCAGCCTCAGCGCGCTCAAGACCTTTCCCGTGGCGCGGCTGAAGATCGACAAGTCATTCATCAAGGATCTCGCCGCCGACGAGAACGATCAGGCTGTCGCCAGCGCCGTGATTTCACTGGGTCAGAATCTGCATCTTAGGGTCATTGCCGAGGGCGTCGAGACAGACGACCAGGTGGCCTTCCTGCGCAAGAACAATTGCGATGAAATGCAGGGCTATCATTTCAGCAAGCCGGTCTCTGCCCAGGGCATCGAGAAACTGCTCCACACGGCGAGCGTGGCGGATGACGGCCAAGGCGTTCCGGCGTCGGGAACTCTGACGACAAAACAGGGATAGGCGAGGCCTATCTCCCGAGCACGAGGCTCCAGTAGCGCAGGCTCGGATCGCGGCCGTCGCGCACATAGGCGAGGCCGAAGCGGGAAAAGTCCGAGTCGAGCATGTTGCGGCGGTGGCCGTCCGAATGCATCCAGATGTCGAACAGCTTCTGCAGGTCGAAGCGGCCCTCGGCGATGTTCTCGCCTGCTGCGCCGCGTACGCCGTTGTCCTTCATGCGCGAGGCGAAGTCCTTGCCCCAGCCGGTGGTGTGGCTCATGCGGGCACGTGACGCCATATAGCCGGCCTGCTGCAGCGCCGCCTGTTCAAGCTGCGCATCGGCCGCCAGTGGCGGCAGCCCGGCCGAAGACCGGATGCCGGCGAGCGTCCCGGTGGCGGAGGAGGAGACCCCGGCGCCTTCTCCGGTCGGCAGCACAGTGGTCGAGCATGCGGCGAGCCCGGCCAAAGCGGCTATGCCAGCGCCTTTGAGCAGCAGGCGCCTGTTCAGGTCCGGGATCTGGTGGGTTTCGATTCTAGCAACGGTCATGCCCGCCTGACATAATGGCGATCATGGCTTTTGCCGGGCAGGGCGACGAAATCTCCCGACGCGCCTGGTCCTAGGCGGCTTTCGCGG
>NZ_RZOI01000466.1:0-4987 GCF_004022645.1 Mesorhizobium sp. M4A.F.Ca.ET.020.02.1.1
AGATAGGGATCCATGCCGGATGGCCGATTGGCGTCGTCGACATCGACCAGATCGGCCGGGCGTGAAAGCAGCGGCACCGTGAAGCGGTCCGTCAGTACCGGCGAGGCCTCGGCCTCCGGCTCATAGAAGCCGGTGACGAGACCGGCGCCGCCGGTTTCGGCGGTGACATGAGTGGGAACGAAATGGCGCTCGAAGAAGGCCCGGGCCTGCGCTCGATTCGGCAACGAAACGGCACGCGCCTCCTGATAGGCTTCGGCAAAGGCCTCGAAGCCGACGCCAAGCGAGCCCGTGCGATAGGGTTTGGTTAGGACATGGAAGGCCGAGCGGCGAAAGGCGGCATAGGCGGCGCGGTGGTCGTCCTCATCCCAACCGGGCAGCTCGCCAAAGGATTTTTCGCTGAAAAGGGAAGAGAGCGACACCGCCGCCGCCCGGGCTCAATCTTCTTCTTCGGTAGCGACGAGCTTCCAGTTCGGATCGCGCGAGCGCGTGTCGCGGGCGAAGGTCCAGACGTCCTTGACCTCGGCGACGGTTTCGGGGTCGCCGTCGATGACGGCGCCGGCCTTGTCGCGGGTCGCCGAAATCAGCTCGCTGACGATGCGCAGCGTGATGTGCGCTTCGCCGCCCTTCATCTCGGCGGCGACGATATCTGCCTTGTCGATGCCGACGAAGGAGGACTGGATCTTCTCCGACTTTGCCTCGCGATCCCCGATCGCGGCGACGAAGCCGTCAAAGACCTCGCGCGAGAGAAGGTTCTTCAGCGTCTTTCGGTCGCCGTCGGCATAGGCCATGACGATCATCTCGTAGGCCATCTTGGCGCCGTCGACAAAGCCCTTCGGATCGAAAGACGGGTCGTTGTCCTTGATCGTCCTCAGACCCTTGTTGAGATCGGTGTCGGGCCTGGCGAAGGCATCGATCTCGGCATAGGCGTCGGCGGCCGGTTCCCCCGGCGCCCGCTTTCGCGGCAGCGAAACCACATTCTCCGATTTCTGGCCGGCCTCCTGCTGCTCGCGCGTGCGGCTCGCCGAATAGGGGTCGAAGGGCGGGCGCTCGCTGCCCGTGCGACGGCCCAGCACGTTGCGCAGCTGGAAAAAGATCACAACCGCCGCAATCAGAAAGAAAATCGTGCCGAAGTCGAAGAAACCCATATCTTCCGCCAATTCGATCCCTGTCCTGGCCGGACCGCCGGCCAGCATCAGGCCGCGGTCGCATAGCGTTCAACACCCAAAGCATATAGAACGCTAGGCGCAATCATTCAAATCAAAGGCAGGCATACCTATCTAACGGGTCCGGTGCCAGCGGCGATTGCACGCTAGACGGGAAAACACGGAAACGATCGGCCAGGAATTGCGTATTTCACTGCTCCCATTGCTCGTCCTCGCGCTGCCGCTGCTGGAAATCGCCGGCTTCGTCGTCGTCGGCCGCCAGATCGGCGCGCTGGCGACAGTCGGCCTGGTGCTGGCCTCCTCGATTGCCGGCAGCCTGTTGCTGCGACACCAGGGCTTCGGCGTGATGGCGCGGGTGCGGGCCGAGATGGATGCCGGGCGCGATCCGAGCAGCCAGCTAGCGCATGGCGCGATGATCGTGCTGGCGGCGATCCTTCTGATCATTCCCGGTTTCATCACCGACATCCTCGCCATCCTGTTGCTTCTGCCGCCGGTGCGCGAACTCGCCTGGCGGATGCTGAAAAGCCGCATAGTGCTGGCGACCAGCTTCAGCGCCGGCTTCCAGGCGCGGCCGCGCGGCAAGACAATCGATCTCGACGACAGCGACTATTCGCGCGCCGACGATTATACGCGCGGGCCCGACCACAATTCGCCCTGGCGCCGCCTCAAGGACGACTAGGCAATTTCCGGTCAAGTGTCTCAAGGTTCGCCGGCAGGAATCTGCGACAGAGATAGGCAACAACTGTGATCCCGCGCTGAGGCGGCAAACCTTGTCTTGTCATGCCGACCATGGTAGCGAACGCCCGGTTTCAATCCGGTCAGCAAGGCTGCCCAGGCAAAAGGACAAAGGCTCATGGCCAGCAAAGACGACGCGCCGACCGGCGCCGCCAACGGCAACGGCAACGCGCAGCCGACACTCAACGTGCTCGCCCAGTATGCGAAGGATCTGTCCTTCGAGAGCCCCGGCGCGCCGAATTCGCTGCGCGGCCGCGACAAGGCTCCCGGCATCGCCATCAATGTCAACGTCAACGCCAATCCGCTGTCGGACAAGCAGTTCGACGTCAACCTGACGCTGAACGCCAAGGCCTCCTTCGACCAGGAAGTGCTGTTCAACGTCGAGCTGGTCTATGGCGGCGTCTTCGCCATCAGCGGCTTCCCGCAGGAGCACATGCTGCCGATCCTTTTCATCGAATGCCCGCGGCTGCTATTCCCCTTCGCCCGCCAGATCATCGCCGAGGCGACGCGCAATGGCGGCTTCCCGCCGCTGATGCTCGACCCGATCGATTTCGCGCAGATGTTCCAGCAGAAGCTGGCCGAGGACCAGGCGGCGGCGAAGGTCCAGGTGAGCTGATCCGCTCTTCATTAGGTGTCGAAAAGCCCGGCCTCGCGCCGGGCTTTTTGCATGAGATGCCGGCGGGACGGTGTTAGTTCTGAGCCACCCCGGCTTCGGCTTCCACCTTCAGCCACAGCGCCTTTTCGCCGAGCGTGCGCACCAGGCCGGCATGCGCGGCGCGCTCGGCCTCGGTGAGGCGCGGCGGGAGCGCAATCGGCCGCGCGCCGATGGAGATGTCGATGTCGGCCACCTCGCCGGCGCCGTTCATCTGCACCGCCACCGCATCGAGGATCAGCGCCGCCTGCTTGCCGCCGATGAGCTCGATATAGACCTCGGCCAGCAATTCGGAATCGAGCAGCGCGCCGTGCTTGGTGCGGTGGGTGTTGTCGATGCCGTAGCGGCGGCAGAGCGCGTCCAGCGAGTTCGGACCCATCGGGTGCTTGCGGCGCGCCAGCGCCAGCGTATCGACGACGCGGCCGACATCGATGACGGGATGGCCGAGCCGGCCGAATTCGAGATTGAGGAAGCCGATGTCGAAATTGGCGTTGTGGGCGATCAGCTTGGCGCCGTCGGTGAAGGCCAGCCACTCCTCGGCGATCTCCGAAAAGATCGGCTTGCCGACCAGGTCGGCGGCGCTGATGCCGTGCACGGCCTGCGCCTCGGCATGAACCGCCCGCCCCTGCGGGTTGATGAATCTGTGGAAGGTGCGGCCGGTCGGGAAGCGGTTGACCAACTCGACGCCGCCGAGCTCGATGATGCGGTCTTCGCGCATGTCGAGGCCGGTGGTTTCGGTATCGAAAATGATCTCGCGCATCGAATCAGTCCACTCTGAACGAGCAGAATCATCCAACGGAACAAAATGGCAATGGGGACTGCTGACAGCAGGCGTCAGGAAGCGTCCTTGCCCGACTTATCCCCCGCCAATTCGGCGATGATGGCCGCGACCGCGGCGCGCGCGGCGTCAAAGCCCTGGCCGGTGTCGACGATGAAATCGGCCTGGCGGCGTTTTTCGGCATCGGGCACCTGCTTGGCGAGGATAGCGGCCAGCTTCTCCTCGCTCATGCCGGGACGCGCCAGCACACGCGCGCGCTGAACTTCGGCCGGGGCGGTGACGACCACGACCTTGTCGACGCGGTCGCGGCCGCCGGTCTCGAACAGCAAGGGAATGTCGAGCACGGCGAGCGGCGCGCCGGCGGCGCGGTGCCTGGCAAGGAAGGCGTCGGCATCGGCGCGGACCAGCGGATGGACGATCGCTTCCAGCCGCTTCAGGGCCGCGGCATCGCCGAGCACCCGCGCACCGAGCCTGGCGCGGTCGACGACACCCGCATCGGTGGTGCCGGGAAAGGCGGCCTCGACCAGCGGGCCGGCCTTACCGGCATAGAGGCGATGCACCGTCTCGTCGGAATCGTGCACCGGCACGCCGGCCTCGGCAAACATCTTCGCCGTCGTCGACTTGCCCATGCCGATCGATCCGGTGAGGCCGAGCACGATCATAGCCGGCGCCTCATCAATGGGCTTCGATGTCAGCGATGATCATCCGCCTGAGCTCGGCGGTGACCTCGGGCCGCTCGCCGAACCAGCGTTCGAACCCGGGCGCCGCCTGGTGCAGCAGCATGCCGAGCCCATCGACCGTCCACAGGCCGCGCCCCCTGGCGGCGGCGAGGAGCGGTGTCTCGAGCGGCACGTAGACGATGTCGGTAACGATGGCATGGCCGGGCAGGCCCGCCGGATCGGCGGACAGGCCTTCATTGCCATGCATGCCGAGAGCCGTGGTGTTGACGAGAAGGCCGGCATCGGTAAGCAGGTCGCCGACAGCATGGGCGCCATGCGCGGAGACGCCCTCGCCGAAACGGCGGCTGAGCTCCTCGGCCCGCGCCAGCGTGCGGTTGACGATGCGGATGTCCTTCACGCCGCGCTCGATCAGCGCCTGGATGGCAGCGCGCGACGCGCCGCCGGCGCCAAGCACCACGGCGGGGCCATTCGAAGCCCAGCCCGGCGCGTAGTCATCGAGATTGGCGGCAAAGCCGTAGGCATCGGTGTTGCCGCCCCACAATTGTCCGTCCTCGAACCACAGCGTGTTGACGGCGCCGATCGCTTCGGCCGCCTCGTCGCGACGCTCGACCTGCGCGAAGGCCGCCTCCTTGTGCGGGATGGTGACGTTGCCGCCCTGGAAGCCATTATTCCGAAGTCCGTCCACAAAGGCGGCGAAATTGTCCGGCGCGACATCGATGGCCTGATAGCTGCCGTCGATGCCGTACTTGGCCAGCCAGTAGCCATGGATTTTCGGCGAGCGCGAATGCGCGATCGGGTGGCCGGTAACGAAAGCTTTTTTCGCTGCCTCAGCCATCGATTGCTCCGAGCTCCCGCAGCTTCTCCAAAACCGGCAGAAGCGGCAGGCCGACGATGGTGAAATGGTCGCCCTCGATTTTTTCGAACAGCTGGATGCCCTCACCCTCGATCTGATAGGCGCCGACACTCGACAGCGCCTTGT
>NZ_RZOI01000467.1:0-4986 GCF_004022645.1 Mesorhizobium sp. M4A.F.Ca.ET.020.02.1.1
ACCTTCGATAGCAACGCCAGCCGCCGCGCGCGTCGACGCCAACAGCTCGCTGCCGATGTCGCCAGGCCGCGAGCAATCCGCCTTTCAGCCCGGCAACTCGAGCGGCAACAATGCCGGCTCCGGCGGTCAGCAGCCGGGAAGGAACAACAGCAATGACACACCGGACAGCGGCCGCGCTGCTTCGCCTGCTCGCGAGCGCACTGGCGACGGCATGTTTATCTAGCGCCGCCATCAGCGCTGCGAGCGCCGCCGCCAATCCTTGCGAACCCGAGATCCTGCGCGCCGCCGACCGCTACGGCGTGCCGGCCGGCATCCTCTATGCGGTTGGCCTGACGGAAACCGGAAACAAGGGCAGCCTCCAGCCTAACGCTATGAATATAGAAGGAAAAGCTGTTTTTCCGCGGAGCCGTGCCGAAGCCATGGCGACGTTCGAGAACGCCCGCCGCGAGGGCAAGACGCTGATCGATCTCGGCTGCATGCAGATCAACCATCACTATCACGCGTCGCATTTCCGCAGCGTCGACGACATGCTCGACCCACGCCAGAATGTCGACTACGCGGCGCGCTTCCTGGCCAGCCTGCATGCCCGCCACGTGACCTGGTCGATGGCGGTGGCCCGCTATCACGCCGGCCCCGACAACGACCCCGCGCAGAAGGTCTATGTCTGTCGCGTCATCGCCAACATGGTCGCCACCGGCTTCGGCAAATGGACGCCCAACGCCCGCGCCTTCTGCAATCCATAGATGCATGGTCACTCACGGGCGCACAGGATCTTTCTGACCTCGCGGCGCCTGCCGCTTCGCTCGAACGGCAAGCGTCGACACACAGTCGATAGACCCATGCGACCGCGCTTATTTTCGGGTCCCCAAAAAACTCCCAAGAAAATAGCTACAAGAAATGACGGTTGTTCAGGATTCCCGCCACCGGTTACGCCTCCTTCCACGGGGCAAATGAGATGATTCGGAGGGCGGGCCGATGATCGTGATCGTTGACGAGCGTGAGCTCGTAACTGAAGGCTACAGCTCACTTTTCGATCGCGAGGGGGTCGCCAGCGCGGGCTTCGCGCCGAGCGAGTTCGGGGAGTGGGTGAGCTCGGCCGCCGACACCGATCTGCGCTCGGTCAGGGCCTTCCTCATCGGCGACTGCCGCGAGGGTGCGATCTCGCCGCGACAGATCCGCGACCGCACTGGCGCACCGGTGATCGCGCTCAGCGAACAGCACTCGCTGGAAAACACGCTGCGGCTGTTCGAGAGCGGCGTCGACGACGTCATCCGCAAGCCGGTTCACATCCGCGAGATCCTGGCCCGCATCACCGCCATCCGCCGCCGCGCGCATGAGGACGTGACCTATACCGAGGTCGGCTCGATGCGCATCTTCATGGACGGCCGTGATCCGGAGATCGACGGCGAGCCGCTGCCTCTGCCGCGCCGCGAGCGACGCATCCTCGAATATCTCGCCAGCAACCGCGGCCGACGGGTCACCAAGACCCAGGTATTCAACGCCATCTACGGCATCTTCGACGAAGAGGTCGAGGAGAACGTGGTGGAAAGCCACATCAGCAAGCTGCGCAAGAAGCTGCGCGAAAAGCTCGGCCATGATCCGATCGATTCCAAGCGCTTCCTCGGCTACCGGCTGGTGTTCTGATGGCCGAAACCCGCGCCAGCCTCGCGCAAGACACGCGGCATAGGCTCGCGGCCACTGTCATGGGCCCCACCGTCGTGGGTATTGAGGAGACGTTTCGATGAGCCTCTACGGAATGATGCGGACCGGCGTCTCCGGCATGAACGCGCAGGCCAATCGCCTGTCCACGGTCGCCGACAACATCGCCAACTCCGACACTACGGGCTACAAGCGCTCCTCCGCCGAATTCTCGACGCTGATCATGCCGGGCACCGGCGGCGCCTACAATTCGGGCGGCGTCACGACGACGATCCGCTCCGCCATCAGCTCGCAAGGCGTGCTGCAATACACCACCTCGGTATCCGACCTTGCCGTAAACGGCGATGGCTTCTTTGTCGTGCAGGATCCGAGCGGCACGCCCTATCTGACCCGCGCCGGCGCCTTTGTCGCCGACGCCCAGGGCAGGCTGGTCAATGCCGCCGGCTATCAGCTGATGGCCTACAGCTACGCCAATGGCGATCCTGCGGCGACGGCCAACGGTTTCGAGGGCCTGGAGCCGGTGCAGATCTCCGACCAGGAAATGACCGCGACGCCGAGCACCGAAGGCGTCTTCAGCGGCAATCTGCCGGCGGGTGCCACCCCGCCTGCGGGCGCCTTGCCGTCCAGCAACAGCGCGACCGCTGAATACACCTCGAAGTCGTCGCTGGTCGCCTACGACAATCTCGGCAACAAGGTGCTGCTCGACGTCTATTTCACCAACACCGGCTCAGGCGCCTGGGAGGTCTCGGTCTTCGACCAGTCCAAGGCCACGGCCGGCACGTCCTTCCCCTATACCGGCGGCGCGCTGGCCTCGGCCAACCTGACTTTCGACACCACCACCGGCAAGCTCACCGGCGCCACCACCGGCATCTCCTTCACCGTGCCGAACGGCTCCACCCTCGACCTCGACATGTCGAAGCTGACCCAGCTCGGCACCGGCTTCACGGTTTCCGAGGCCGAGGTCAACGGCAACGCGCCGAGCACGATCGAGAAAATCCAGATCGGCCAGGATGGCATCATCTACGCACAGTATGAGGACGGCTCCACCAAGCCGCTCTACAAGATCCCGCTGGCCGACGTGACGAGCCCGGACCGGCTCACCGCCCTGCCTGGCAACGTCTACGCGCAGAGCACCGATTCCGGCGCGGTGCGCATCGGCTTCGCCAATGAAGGCAAGCTCGGCTCGATCGTCTCCGGCGCGCTGGAAAATTCCAACGTCGATATCGCCGAGGAACTGACCAACATGATCGCGGCGCAGCGCAGCTACACCGCCAATTCGAAAGTCTTCCAGACCGGTTCCGACCTGATGGATGTCCTTGTCAACCTGAAGAGATAACTGTCGGGCCCCGGCCCGTGAAAGACCCGCATGTCGCTGACCTCCGCCTTGAGCATCGCACAGTCGGCGCTCCTGACCACCTCGAAGCAGACCAGCATCGTCTCGCGCAATGTCGCCGATGCTTCCAATAGCGACTATGCCCGCCGCACGGCTGTCGTCACCAGCACGGCGCCGGGCGCCCGCTCGGTGGAGATCCAGCGGGCGGCCAACGACCTCCTGTTCCGGCAGAATTTGAGCGCGCTCTCCGCATGGAGCGGCCAGAGCGCGCTTTACAGCGGCATGGACCAGCTGGAGCTGGCCGTCAACGGCGTCGACAACGCGTCCTCGCCCTCGACCGCGATCGCCAATCTGCAGCAGGCGCTGCAGCTCTACGCGACGACGCCGTCCAACCAGAATCTGGGCGCCAGCGTCATCGACGCGGCCAGGGACGTCGTGCGCTCGCTGAATGACGGCACCCAGGCGATCCAGGATTTCCGCACCCAGACCGACGGTCAGATCGCCACCGCGGTCGATGACCTCAACAAGCTGCTCAGCCAGTTCCAGGACGCCAACAAGGCCGTCATTTCCGGAACCCGTTCGGGCACCGACGTGTCCGACGCACTCGACCAGCGCGACGCGATCCTGAAGAAGATCGCCGAATATGTTCCCGTCTCCACCTTCACGCGCGGCGACAACGACATGGTCATCACCACCACGGACGGCACGACGCTGTTCGAGACGGTGCCGCGCTCGGTGACCTTCACGCCCTCGTCCGGCTACACCGCCGGCACTCCCGGCAATACCATCTCCATCGACAACGTGCCGCTCTCGGCCGGCAGCGGCGGCAATACCAGCGCCGTCGGCAAGCTCGCCGGCCTGATCACCTTGCGCGACGGCGTCGCCGCCACCATGCAGAGCCAGCTCGACGAGACCGCCCGCGGGCTCATCACCGCCTTTGCCGAGACCTCCTCGTCGCAGCCCGATGCCGCCGGCCTGTTCACTTGGTCCGGCGCGCCCGGCATTCCCGCCGCCGGCACGCTGGTCGACGGCCTTGCCGGCTCGATCAGCGTCAACGCCGCCATGACCCCGGCGCTGCTGCGCGACGGCGGCGCCAATGGCGCTGCCTATGTCCTCAACACTTCCGGCTCGTCCTACGCCAACCTCCTGATCGCCTATGGCGACCGGCTCGACCAGCCGATGGCTTTCGATGCCGCCGCCGGTATCACGGCGACATCCAGCGTCGCCGACTACGCCGCCAACTCGATCGGCTGGTTCGAAGGCGTGCGCCAGCAGGCCTCGACAACCGCCGACGCCAAGGAGGCGCTGGCGACGCGCACGGCCGAGGCGCTGTCCAACGACACCGGCGTCAATGTCGATCAGGAAATGTCGCTGCTGCTCGACCTCGAACACACCTACCAGGCCTCCGCCCGCATGATGAAGACCGTCGACGACATGCTGGACGCCCTGATGAATGCCGTGGGATAATCGATGAAAGCGACAGCCGTCTCCTCAGCCGCAATATCCAACGCCATGCGCTACCAGCAGATGCGCATGCAGTCCGATCTGGTCAAGGCGACGAAGGAGTCAACGACCGGCAAGGTCGCCGATGTCGGCCTGGCGCTCGGCGGGCGCACGACCCAGGCCGTGACCTTCCAGCGCGATCTCGACCGGCTGAACGGCATCATCGATTCCAACGCACTGGTCGCCGCCCGGCTGACGTCGACGCAGGATGCGCTCGGCCAGCTCTCCGACGTCGCGCAGAACTTTCTTTCGGCCTTGACCAGCGCCGTGTCCGGCGATTCCTCGACCAGCATCACCCAGCAGGCCGGCGCGTCGGCGCTGCAGCAGATGACCGGCATCCTCAACACCAGCGTGAATGGCGAGTATCTGTTCGCCGGCACCAACACCGACGTCAAGCCGGTCGACGATTTCACCGCCGCCGGCTCGCCCGCCAAGGCCGCTTTCGACGCCTCCTTCGTCGCCTATTTCGGGTTCACCCAGAGCGACCCGGC
>NZ_RZOI01000468.1:0-4984 GCF_004022645.1 Mesorhizobium sp. M4A.F.Ca.ET.020.02.1.1
GTGCTGGAGGAGGCGATTGCCGAGGCCGGCAAGACCGATGCCAAGGCGTTGGCGGTTGCCTGCGATATCAGCAAGGCCGACCAGGTCGACGATCTGTTCGAAACGGTGGTGGAAGCCTTCGGGCGCGTCGACCTGCTCTTCAACAATGCCGGCATGGGCTACAAGTCGACGCCGATCGACGAGATCCCGGTCGAGGTCTGGAACGATATTGTCGGCGTCAACCTCACCGGCTCGTTCCTGTGCGCCCGCGCCGCCTTCGGCGCCATGCGCCGGCAAAAGCCGATGGGTGGCCGCATCATCAATAACGGCTCGGTGTCGGCCTATGCGCCGCGTCCGGGCTCGGTGCCCTACACGGCGACCAAGCACGCCATCACCGGGCTGACCAAGACGCTGGCGCTGGATGGCCGGCCCTACGACATCGCCTGCGGCCAGATAGACATCGGCAATGCGCTGACCGAGATGGCGCAGCCGATGACGGTCGGCGTGCCGCAGGCCAACGGGTCGATCGCCGCCGAGGCGGTGATGGATGTCGAGCGCGTCGCCGACGCGGTCGTCCACATGGCCAGCCTGCCGCTCGACGCCAATGTGCTGTTCATGACGGTGATGGCGACGAAGATGCCGTTCGTCGGGCGCGGGTAGCGCCCGGCCTTCCCGCGAGGGAAGCGAGGTCACTTCTTCAAGAACGCCTCGATCCGCTCCATCGCGCGCAAGATGTTCTCCTCGGAATTGGCGTAGGAGAGCCTGATATAGCCTTCGCCGAGAATGCCGAAATCGGGACCGCCGATCAGCGCCACGCCGGCGTCCTCGAGCAGCGCCGAGGCGAGCTTCTTGGCCTTCCAGCCGGTCTTCGAGACATTGGGGAAGGCATAGAAGGCGCCCTTCGGCGTGATGCAGGAGATGCCCGGCAGCGCGTTCAGCCCCTCGACCACGATCTTCCGGCGGTTGTCGAAGGCGCGCATCATCTTCTCGACGTCGTCCTGCGGGCCGTCGATCGCGGCGATGCCGGCATACTGGCTCGGCGCGTTGACGCAGGACCAGCAGTTGACCGCCAGCTTGCGCACCTTGTCGTAGAGATGGGTGCCCTTGTCGCCGTTCGGCCAGATCGACCAGCCCATGCGCCAGCCGGTCATTGCCCAGGTCTTCGACCAGCCGTTGAGGACGATCAGCCGGTCGCGGATCTGCGGGAAGTTGAGCAGCGAAAAATGCGTCTCGCCGTCATAGGTCATGACGTCGTAGATCTCGTCGGAGAGGATGGCGACATGCGGATGCGCCTCCAGCCCCTTGACCAGCTTCTCGATCTCGGCGCGCGGGGTGACGCCGCCGGTCGGGTTGGCGGGCGAGTTGAGGATCAGCAGCCTGGTCCGCGGGGTGATCAGCGCCAGCGTCTCGTCGGCAGAGAAAGCGAAGCCGTTTTCCTCGCGGATCGGCACCGGCACCGGGGCGGCGCCGGTGAACTCGATCATCGAGCGATAGATCGGAAAGCCGGGATCCGGATACAGGATCTCGGCGCCCGGCTCGCCGAACATCAGGATCGCCGCGAACATGGTCGGCTTGCCGCCGGGCAGGATCATCACGCTCTCCGGCGAGACCTCGACACCGGTGGTGGTCAGCGTGCGGCGCACCACGGCTTCGCGCGTCGCCAGCAGGCCGTTGGCCGGCGTATAGCCATGATGGCCGTCGCGCAGCGCCTTGATCGCCGCCTCGACGATGTGCTGCGGCGTCTTGAAGTCCGGCTGGCCGATGCCGAGATTGACAATGTCGCGGCCCTGATGGGCAAGTGCGGTGGCACGCGCCAGCACCGCGAAGGCATTTTCCTCGCCGAGACGGTCGAAGGCCGCAATCGTGTGGAGCATTTTTCCCGTCCCTGTGGTTCTTACTGTAGGCGAGCGTTTTTGTGAGCGTCCTTCGGCAAAAGTCAAACGGATTGGAGTTTTCGGTGTCGGAAAATCTCAAAGACTGGCAGCCGCGCCCGCGCCCCGAGCGCAAGGTGCTGGAGGGGCGCTATGCCAGGCTCGAACCGCTGAGCGCCGCAAAGCACGGCGACAGCCTCTACGAGGCCTCTTCGGTGTCCGATGTCGGCGGCCGCTTCGCCTGGCTGCCGGACTATCCGCCGGAAACCCGAGCCGCCTTCCAGCCCTGGCTGGACAAGGTCGAGGCCAGTGAGGATCCGCTGTTCTTCGCCGTCATCGACAAGGCGAGCGGCAAGGTCGCCGGGCGGCAGACGCTGATGCGCATCGACCCCGCCTATGGCGTGATCGAGATCGGCAACATCTATTGGGGGCCGCTGATCTCGCGCAAGCCGGCGGCGACCGAAGCCCAGTTCCTGTTCATGAAATACATCTTCGACGATCTCGGCTATCGCCGCTATGAATGGAAATGCAACAATCGCAACGAACCGTCGAAGCGCGCCGCCGAGCGTTTCGGCTTCAAGTTCGAGGGCATTTTCCGCCAGCACCTTGTCGTCAAGGGCGAAAACCGCGATACCGCGTGGTACTCGATCATCGACAAGGAATGGCCGGCGCTGCGCAGAGCCTATGAGGCTTGGCTCGATCCGGCCAATTTCGACAATGAGGGCCGGCAGAAGCGGCGGCTTGAAGACTTCCGCGCCGAGTTCGGCGCGTAGCAGGAGCAGGCAGATGGCGTATAGCCATGACCACGGTTCACATGCACAGGACTCGCACGGCCACAGCCATGGCGCGGGCCATGTGCATGGCTCGACCGACAAGAAGCGGGTGCTGATCGCCGCCTGCCTGACCGCCGGCTTCATGGTCGCGGAGGCGCTCGGCGGCCTGCTGACCGGGTCGCTGGCGCTGCTTGCCGATGCCGGCCACATGCTTGCCGATGCGATCGCGCTCGGGCTCGCGTGGTATGCCTTCCATCTCGCCGGCCGCCCGGCCACGGTTCGCCTGACCTACGGGTTCGGCCGGGTCAAGACGCTGGTCGCCTACACCAACGGCATCGCCATCTTCGCCATTGCGCTGTGGATCGTCTACGAGGCCTGGGGGCGCCTGGTGGCGCCGGCGCCGGTGCTCGGCGGGCCGATGCTGGTGGTCGCGATCGCCGGCCTAATGGTGAATATCCTCTCCTTCTTCGTGCTGCATGGCGGCGATCGCGAGAACCTCAACATGCGCGGCGCCATACTGCATGTGCTGGGCGATCTGCTCGGCTCGGCCGCTGCCATCGCCGCGGCGTTGATCATTCTTGCGACAGGCTGGACGCCGATCGATCCGATCCTGTCGGTACTGGTCTCGCTGCTGATCCTGTCGACGGCTTGGTCGCTGATGCGGGAGGCCGCCCATGTGCTGCTCGAAGGCGTGCCGGCAAGCCTCGACCGCGACGTGATTGCCAAGGACCTGGAGAGCGCGGTCAAGGGCGTGCGCGAGGTGCATCACATGCATGTCTGGTCGCTCGACGGTTCCAGCAACATGGCGACGCTGCACGCCTGCCTGAATGATGGGGTTGATGCCCATATGGCGGTCAGCGCCATCAAGAAGCGGCTCGCCGCCGAGCATGGCATCAGCCATGCTACCGTCGAACCGGAATTCGGGCACTGCGCCGACGATGATGACGATCACGGCCATGATCACGCGCATCATGCGGCGCCGCATCGCGGTCACTATCACTGATGGATCGCGATACGCGCAATGCGGCGCTTGGCGCGTTCTGGGTGCTGCTCCTGTTCGGCATCGCCGCCTATTTCCTGCCGCGGGTGATGCTGGCGGCCGGCAGCGTCTCGACCATCCTGGCCGCAGTCATCGCGGCCGTCTTCATGGTGGCGATTTTTGTCGTGTTCTGGCTGCGTGGCCGCAGCCAGCGTAAGAAGGATCCTTGAGATGCGCGTGTTGATTACGGGCGCGGCCGGCATGGTCGGCCGCAAGCTGATTGCCCGGCTGGCCAGGGACGGGCAACTGCGCGGCCGCAAGATCAGCGCGCTCGACCTACACGATATCGTGGCATCTGAAGGGCCCGCCATGCCAGGGGTCGATGTCTCCATCCGCACTGGCGATCTCGCGGCACCTGGAGCAGCCGCTAGCTTGGTCGCTTCGCGCCCCGATGTGATCTTCCATCTGGCTGGCATTGTGTCGGGCGAGGCGGAAGCCAATTTCGACCTCGGCTACCGCGTCAATCTCGACGGCACGCGCGCGCTGTTCGACGCCGTGCGGCTGGCGGGGTTTTCGCCGCGCCTCGTCTTCACCTCGTCGATCGCGGTATTCGGCGCGCCGTTCCCGGATGTCATCCCGGACGAGTTCCATCCGACGCCGCTGACATCCTACGGCACGCAGAAGCAGATGAGCGAGGCGTTGCTCGCCGACTATACGCGGCGCGGCTTCTTCGACGGCATCGGCATCAGGCTGCCGACCATCTGTGTCAGGCCAGGCAAGCCGAACAAGGCGGCCTCGGGGTTCTTCTCCGGCATCATCCGCGAGCCGCTGAGCGGCCAAGAAGCGATCCTGCCCGTGCCGCGCTCGGTGCTGCATACCCACGCCAGCCCGCGCTCGGCGGTGAATTTCCTGATCCACGCGGCGGAGATCGACGGCGCCGCCGTCGGGCCGCGCCGCAACCTCACCATGCCCGGCGTCGCCGTCACGGTCGGCGAGCAGATCGAGGCGCTGGAGCGGGTCGCCGGTTCGAAGGTGGTGAAGCTGATCCGCGAGCAGCCGGACGAGACGATCTGGGCGATCGTCAAAGGCTGGCCGACACGCTTCGAGGCGCGCCGCTCGAAGGACCTCGGCTTCGCTGCCGAGACGAGTTTCGATGAGATCATCCGCGCGCATATCGAGGATGAACTGGATAACAAAGTAGTGGGCTGATCCGGCGTCAAGCGCCGCCGGTCAGGCTGGCGGACAGCAGCAGCAGTCCAACCAGGAAGATGAAGGCCGCGCCGCCGATCTCAACGATGGAATGGATGCGGTTGCCCATGCGGCCGTCGCCGGCGAAATAGACCGCCCAGTTCTTGGCCGTCACCGCGAGCGTTGCCAGCGCC
>NZ_RZOI01000469.1:0-4978 GCF_004022645.1 Mesorhizobium sp. M4A.F.Ca.ET.020.02.1.1
ATAGAGATTGGTGCAGCGGGCGCCGGAGCGGCAGTAGGCGAAGACCGGGCCCTCGAGCTCGTCGAGCGCCGCGGCCTGGTCCTGGACATTCTCGAAGGTGATCTGGCCGCTGATGACCGGGATGAAGCGGAAGGCGAGGCCGGCCGCCTGGGCCGCTGCCTGGACGCTTTCGGCCGAAGGCTGGCCGGGCTGCTCGTTGTCCGGCCGGTTGCAGATCACGCTCTTGAAGCCGGCTTCCTTGATGGCGGTGATATCGCTGGGCTGGATCTGGCCCGAGACCGAATAGTCGTCGCTGATCTCTCGGTATTCCATGGTCGTCCTCGCAATCTGGTCGCGCGGCAGTCTTGCCACTCCCGGAGCGAGCCGGCAACTGCTCCCGCCGATCGCGTATCGTCGCACGCCGCCGGCGTCGTCTTTGCAGATAGACATTCGCGGCGGAAAATCCAGCCGGACCATCACAATCCGGCTGGATGAGCGGACCTCAGCTGCCGAGGATCGCGCCTTTGATCTGGGCGATGTTGTTGTGCATCATGTCGATACAGGTCGAGGCTGGTCCGTCGGGCTGCGACAGCGCATCCGAATAGAGCGTGCCCCCGACCTTGATGCCGGTCTCGCTGGCGATCTGCTCGATCAGCCGCGGATTGGTGATGTTTTCGACGAAGATCGCAGCCGCCTTGTCTTGCTTCACTTGCTCGACCAGCTTGGCGACGTCGGCGGCCGATGGCTCGGAGTCGGTGGAAATGCCCTGCGGCGCCAGGAAGGCCAGGCCATATTCGTGCTCGAAATAGCCGAAGGCATCGTGCGAGGTGATGACGACGCGCTTCTCCTCGGGGATCGACTGGATCGCCGCCTTCACTTCGCCTTCCAGCACATCCAGCTTCTTGGTGTAGGCCGCGGCATTGGTCTGATAGCCGACGCAGCCCTCGCTGTCGGCGGCGCAGAAGGCCTCGGCGATATTCTTCACATAGATCCTGGCATTGGCGATCGACTGGAAGGCATGCGGGTCGGTGACCGTCTTGCCGCCGCCGGTGGCGGCGCCTTCCGCCGCGTCGGCCTCGGCGAATTCCGGCTTGAAGTCGATGGATGTGACGCCCTTGGTCAAGGTAACGATCGAGGCCTTGGTGGCGCTGGCGTCGACCAGGCGCTGCAAAAAGCCTTCGAAATGCAGCCCGTTGACCAGCACCACATCAGCGCCAGCCATCGCCACCGCGTCGGCCGGGCTCGGTTCGTAGACATGGGCGTCGCCATCCGGGCCGACGATGGTGGTGATGCTGACCCGGTCGCCGCCGACATTCTTGGCGAAATCCGCAATCACCGTGAAGCTCGCCACCACCTTGAGCGGCGCGGCGAAGGCCGAAGAAGCGCCAAGCGCGGTAAATGTTATAACGCTCAGGGCCAGGGCGGCGCGGAAGGATTTCAGCATTGGGCAGGTCTCCTTGCTTGGGGGATCAGGCGGTCCGGTGGCGATGGTGGACGATGCGGGCGCGCAGCGCGCCGCGCGAGCCGAACACGATCGAGAAGAAGTAGACGACGCCGGCCGACAGGATGATGGCCGGGCCGGACGGCAGCGAGGCGTGGTAGGAAAGCAGCAGTCCGGCGGTGCAGGAGGCGAAGCCGATCAGCACCGCCAGCACGCACATCGGCTCGACGCGCACCGTCCAGAAGCGGGCGGCGGCGGCCGGCAGCATCATCAGCCCGACCGACAAAAGCGTGCCTAGCGCCTGGAAGCCGCCGACGAGGTTGAGCACGACCAGCCCCAGGAAGATGAAATGCACCGGGCTGCCCATGCGGCTCACCGAGCGCAGGAACAGCGGGTCGAGGCATTCGGCGACCAGCGCCCGCCAGAAGATCGTGAGGGCGACCAGCGTGACCAGCACGATACCGCCGATCAGCGTCAGAGCCTCGTTGTTGAGCGCCAGCACCGTGCCGAACAGCACATGCATGAGATCGACACTGGAGCCGCGGATCGACACCATCAGCACGCCGACGGCGAGCGAGATCAGATAGAAGGCCGCCATCGAAGCGTCCTCGCGCTGGACGGTGAAGCGCGAGACAGCGCCGGCGCCGAGCGCGACGATAATGCCGGCGATCAGCCCGCCTATGGTCATCGGCAGGATTTCCAGCCCGTAGAGCAGGAAGCCTGCGGCCGCACCCGGCAGGATGGCGTGCGCCATGGCGTCGCCCGACAGGCTCATGCGCCGCAGCATCAGGAAGACCCCGACCGGACAGGCGCCGAGCGACAGCAGCAGCGAGCCGAACAGCGCTCGCTGCATGAAGGCGAAATCGGCAAAGGGCGCGATGAAGAGGCCGTAGAGAAAGTCCATCAGGCGGCCCTCGGCCCGGAGCCGTGGTCATGATGGTGATCATGCGCATGGGCATGGGCAGGGCCGTGATGGTCGTGCCCGTGATGGTCGTGATGATGGTCGTCGGGCTCGCACCAGGGCGCGTTCTCTTCCCATGCTTCATGGAAGCGCCGCGCCTTGAGAAGGTTTTCCGGCCGCAGCGTTTCCTTGGTCTCGCCCCAGGCGACCGGCTGGCGCGCAAGCAGCAGCGTCTCGGGGAAATTCTGCCGCACGAGGTCGAGATCGTGGACGACAACCATGATCGTGCGCTCCTCGCCATGCCAGCGCTTGATCAACTGGATCAGGTCGCCGACCGTCTTGGCGTCGACGGCGTTGAACGGCTCGTCGAGCAGGATGAGGTCGGCGTCCTGCAGCAGCACGCGCGCAAACAGCGTGCGCTGCAGCTGTCCGCCGGACAGCGTGTCGATCGGTCGCGTCTCGAAGCCGCCGAGGCCGACCGCCAACAGCGCCTTGCTGACGGATTCGCGGTCCTCCTTCGTATAGCGGCCGAGCAGGCCGCGCTTCGGCCACAAGCCGAGCGAAACCAGGTCGACCACCCGGGCTGGGAAAGAGCGGTCGAGTTCGGACTGCTGCGGCAGGTAGGCGGTGCGCACGCCGGGGGCGCGGGTGACCGCGCCTTCCATCGGCTTCAGCACGCCAACAATGCCCTTCATCAGCGTCGACTTGCCCGAGCCGTTGGCGCCGACGACAGCCGTCAGCGACCCCTTGCGGATGACGCCATCGAGGTGATGGATCGCCGGGTGGCTGCCATAGCCGAGCGTCAGGTCGCGAAAGGTCAGGCAGGCATTGGTCATCGGTGGTCCGTTGGGGCGGTAGCCCATTGTTCGGGCGGTTCAAGTCGATATGTGATGTTATTACATTAGTCAACAAGATGGCCCGACGCAATTTGGTCACGGCCGGTCAACTCGTCGTGTACGCAACGGGGAGGGCCACACAATTGGCTCAATTGGTTTCGTCCCAGCCGGCCTTGCCCGGGAGAGGCCACAACTCTAAAGAGGCGCAACCGACAACAGGAAGGAACGCCCCATGAGCATTCGTCGCATCGATGTTGGCCCGCGCATGAGCCAGATCGTCATCCACGGCAACACCGTCTATCTGGCCGGCCAGGTCGGCGAGCCCGGCGGCAACGTCGCCTCGCAGACCCGCGACATCCTGAAGACCATCGACGAGCTGCTGGCCAAGGCCGGCACCGACAAGACCAAGATCCTGCAGACCATCATCTGGCTGGCCGACATGAGCACCTTCGCCGAGATGAACGCGGAGTGGGATAAGTGGGTGCCGCAGGGCCACACGCCTGCCCGCGCCACCGGCGAAGCCAAGCTGGCTGGCCCGGAATATCTGGTCGAGATCATCATCACGGCGGCGATCTGAGGCGCCGACTTCCCTTCTCCCTTGTGGGAGAAGGTGGCCGCGAAGCGGCCGGATGAGGGTGTTGGAAGGATCGCGGCGTTGAAGAACCTGACACTTCGAGCGTTTTGATTTTCTGCGTCTCGTTCCGTCGCGCACCCCTCATCCGTCTCGGCGCTGCGCGCCGATCCACCTTCCCCCACAAGGGGAGAAGGAAACGTCGCGCTACCGCTGCGACGGCGTAAACCTCGCCACCAGCGTGTGGCTCTCGGCCGGATAAATAAAGCGCACATGCGTCACCGGGTGCTCGGCGCTCCAGGTGCGACGCTCGACCACCAGGCACGGCGCGCCGGGGTCTATATCGAGCGTGTCGGCGACATGGTCGTCCGCGGCGGTGGCGCGGATGCGATGCTCGGCCTCGCTCCACGGCACGCGGCCGATCAGCCAGGGGCCGGGCGCGATGGCCAAAAAGTCCTCCTCGCCGGCCTCCGCGACCGCGGCGAGATTGATCAGCCGCTGCTCATGCGCGAAGGGCCGCTGGCCGGCGAAATGCAGGCATTCCAGCGAAAGCACCAAGCCTGGGGCGGAAAGCCCCAGCAGTGACCGGTCCTCGGCGCTGCTGCGCCGCTTCAGCCGAGCCATCCTTTCATAGCGATAGGGCAGGCCGAGCGCTTCGACCTCGATCCGGATGTCGTGCAGTTCCAGCACCGCCGCCTGCGACTGCGGCTGGCGGACAAAACTGCCGGAACGGCGGCGGCGCTCGATCAGCCCGGCCTTGGCCAGCTGCGACAGCGCCTTGTTCACCGTCATGCGCGAGCAATTGTATTCAGCTGTCAGCTCGTGCTCGAACGGAATCCTGTGCCCGGGCGCCCAGGCGCCGGACAGGATCTTTTCGCTGATGTCGGACAGGATGCGCTGGTGCAGCGAAACAGCCTCGCCACCTTCCGCTTCCATTGTCTCGATCATGCTCATGTCGCGGTTTCGCCTGTTGAACGAGCTAGGCTGCCGACAGCGCGGTCATGACAGCGCGGAACCTCTCGGCGATTGGCTCGCGCCTGGCATGCTGGCCGCCGCTGACCTGCTTCCTGCCGTGCACCCAGACGCTGTCGACGCTGGCGCCGTTGGCGAAGATCCAGGCATCGAGGATGGAGTCTCCCGTCTTGCCGGCGAGCGACGGATGGTTCGGGTCGAGCGACACCAAATCGGCCGGGGCGCCGGCTGCGATCCGCGCCGGGCCGGCGCCGAGCGCGGCGCTGCCGCCGTCGAGC
>NZ_RZOI01000046.1:0-17974 GCF_004022645.1 Mesorhizobium sp. M4A.F.Ca.ET.020.02.1.1
CCATAGACGATACGCTGATGCAGGAACTCGAGGTTTCGCTCGACGATTCACATGCGAGCAAACCGGCGGCGAAGGCGCCGTCATCGCTCGACGACGAAATGACGAAGCTACTCGGCGAACTTGCCAGCCAGAAGCGGTAGCAAAAGTCAAATCCGGCAACACGGATTGGGCATCGAGGAGGCACGGCCGCGCCCGCACAAAATGGCCGGTCGCCCGGCCATTAACGATTCCGGGACGATCGTTCGCGGGTCAGTCGTCGCGATAGACCTTCTCGCGGCGCTCGTGGCGCTCCTGCGCCTCGATCGACAGGGTCGCGATCGGACGCGCATCGAGCCGCTTCAGGGCAATCGGCTCGCCAGTCTCCTCGCAATAGCCGTAAGTGCCTTCATCCATGCGCTGGAGCGCGGAATCGATTTTCGAGATGAGCTTGCGCTGACGATCGCGGGCGCGGAGTTCAATGGCTCGGTCGGTTTCCGAGGAGGCGCGGTCGGCGAGGTCGGGATGGTTGGCGTTTTCCTGCTGCAGGATTTCGAGGGTTTCGCGCGCTTCGCGCAAAATGTCGTTCTTCCAGGCGACGAGCTTCATGCGAAAGTAGGATTTCTGCCGTTCGTTCATGAACGGCTCGTCTTCGGAGGGTACGTAATCGGCGGTAACGATGTCGTTCATTCGACTCACCCAACAACCCCAAATTTGGCGCCTATATATTCGCGCAGAGAAGCCTGCACAAGCGCAATCGGCGACCGTTTCACGCAAATGTAATATCGGGCTCACAGCTGACCATGATATCTTTATGCTTGCGGGCGGAACTCGAATTCATCCATGATTCGTTGTGGTTGAAGGCTATTGGCCATTGTGCGCCATGCCTTTCTCGTGGCTAATCCCATTGTGCCAACAAGGCATTTTGGGGGAGCGGTGAGCAAACTCTACCTGTTGAGACATGCCAAGGCCGGATGGGCGCTGCCCGGCGTACGCGACTTCGACCGTCCGCTCGATGCCTCCGGCATCGCCGATGCCGAGGCGATCGGGGCAGCCATGCGCAGCCGCAACTACGTGCCCGACCTGACCCTTTGCTCCAACGCAAAACGGGCTCGCCAGACCCTGGAGGGACTGGCCGGCCAGACAGATACCGGGCGGGTGCTGTTCTTCGACACGCTCTACAGCGAGGACGCCGCCGGCTATCTCGCCATCATCCGCGACAATGGCGGGGCGGGCTCGCTTCTGGTCATCGGCCACAATCCGATGACGGAGGATCTCGCCATGGCGGTTTCGGGCGACGGCGAGGAAGCCGCGCGTGGCATGCTGAACCACGGTTTCCCCACCTCGGGCCTCGCCGTCGTGCGCTTTCCAGGCGATCTTGCCCATGCCGAGCAAGGCAGCGGCTATCTCGAGGCCTTTCTGACACCGGCCGATCTCTGAGACGCAAATTGGCGGCGCCATTCCAAACCGCCGCCTGAGTGCCTATATCGGGAACCGACCGGCCCTCAGAGAGCATGTTTTGGCATCATCGCTGACCACTTTCACCGACGAGGCGAAGATCGCTCTCGACACGCTCTCAGGGCGCGCCGCCGAGCTCTTTTCGCCGTCGCTGAGGCTGGGGGTCACCGGCCTTTCCCGCGCCGGCAAGACGGTGTTCATCTCTGCGCTTGTCCACAACCTGATCCATGGCGGGCGCCTGCCGCTGTTCGAAGCGCAGAAATCGGGGCGCATCGCGCGCGCCTTCCTCGAAGAGCAGCCCGACGATGCCGTTCCCCGCTTCCAGTACGAGGATCATGTCGCGGCGCTGGTCAACGACCGTGTCTGGCCAGACTCGACGCGCGCCATTTCCGAGCTCCGGCTGACCATCGAATACGAATCAGCTTCCGGCTGGAACCGTATGTTTTCGGCTGGAAAATTGTCGCTCGACATCGTCGACTACCCAGGCGAATGGCTGCTTGACCTGCCGCTGCTCGGCAAATCCTTCGCCGATTTCTCGCGCGAGGCGATGGAGATGGCGGCACTGCCCGTGCGCGCCGATCTATCCGAGGGTTGGCGGACGCTCGCCGCTCAGATCGATCCCAACGCCGATGCCGACGAGATGACGGCGCGCCGGCTTGCCGAGGCCTTTTCGGCCTATCTCAAGGCGTGCAAGCTCGACGAGCGCGCGCTGTCGACCTTGCCGCCCGGCCGTTTCCTGATGCCCGGCGACCTCGACGGCTCGCCCGCGCTGACCTTCGCGCCGTTGCCGGCACTGGCCGAGCGGCGGCCCCGCCCCGGTTCGCTGCAGGCGATGATGGAGCGGCGCTACGAGGCCTACAAGACGCATGTGGTGAAACCGTTCTTCCGCGAGCACATCACGCGGCTCGACCGCCAGATCGTGCTGATCGACGCCATGCAGGCGCTGAACGCCGGCCCGGCCGCCATGGCCGACCTGGAGCGTGCCGTCACCGAAATCCTCGCCTGCTTCCGCCCCGGCCGCGGTAATTTCCTCACCGACCTGTTTTCACGGCGCATCGACCGTATCCTGGTGGCGGCAACCAAGGCCGATCACCTGCATCATGTAAGCCATGACCGGCTACAGGCGATCGTGCGCCGGCTTGCCGACCGCGCGGTGGCGCGGGCGAACTTCACCGGCGCCGATGTTGACGTGGTCGCCATGGCGGCGGTGCGCGCCACCCGCGAGGGCACGGTCAAGCAGGGCCGCGAGACCTTGCCCGTCATCATCGGCATGCCGCTGAAAGGCGAGAAGATCAACGGCGAGGCATTCGACGGGAAGAC
Source organism: Mesorhizobium sp. M4A.F.Ca.ET.020.02.1.1 (assembly GCF_004022645.1). Lineage (NCBI taxonomy): Bacteria > Pseudomonadati > Pseudomonadota > Alphaproteobacteria > Hyphomicrobiales > Phyllobacteriaceae > Mesorhizobium > Mesorhizobium sp. M4A.F.Ca.ET.020.02.1.1. Next base: position 2,755 of record NZ_RZOI01000046.1, read on the forward strand.
CGAAACAGCCATATTTCCCGGTGATTTGCCGGAGAAAGTCGATGCAGTGTTTCGAGCCTCCGAAACGCAGCCGCCGGACGGCGGCGAGCTGGCGATCCGCTTCGTGCGTTTTCGCCCGCCGAAGCTCGAACGCACGGCCGAGGGCGTGACGCTGTCGCTGCCGCATATAAGGCTCGACCGCGCGCTGCAGTTCCTGATCGGAGATCACCTCGCATGAGCGCGCCCCGCAGACCCGCTGCCTTCCGCATCGAGCCGGAAGCGAGCCAGGAGGCGCCGAAGCGCCACGCCGAGGCGGAGCCTGCGCGCAAACCGCGCGCGGCGAAGGCCGGTGCCGCCGTCGTCATTCCTTCCGAGATCGACGTCTTCGACGAACCGAACCTGGTCGCGGCCGAACCGCCGCCGGCCAGCGCGCCGCGCAAGCGTTCCCTGCTCGCCCGCCTGTTCTTCGGCGCCGTGGGCGTGCTGGTTTCGCTAGCGGTCGGCCTGTGGACGGACCAGCTCATCCGCGACCTGTTCGAACGCGCCGAATGGCTGGGCTGGCTGGCCGCCGGCATGGCGGCGATCGCGGTGTTCGCGCTCATCATCATCCTGGTGCGCGAATTCCTGGCCATTGCCCGCCTCGCCGAGGTCGAGAAGCTGCAACGGCGCGCGCTCGACGCCGTCTCCAGAGACGACCCGAAGGCTGCGCGCTCCGTCGTCGACGAGCTTTCTGCCTTCGTCGCAGCCAAGCCGGAGACCGCGGCCGGCAGGCGCTCGCTCGCCGGGCTGCGCGGCGAGATCATCGACGGCGGCAATCTGGTGCGGCTCGCCGAGACCGAGATCCTCGGCCCGCTCGATGCCCGCGCCAGGGTGATGATCCTCGAAGCGGCAAAGCGTGTGTCGCTGGTCACAGCTGTTAGTCCGCGCGCCCTCGTCGACGTCGCCTATGTCGTGTTCGAGGCCGGGCGGCTCATTCGCCGCCTCTCGGAGCTCTATGGCGGCCGGCCGGGCACGCTTGGCTTCTTCCGGCTGGCGCGCAGCGTCCTTGCCCATCTGGCGGTCACCGGCTCGATCGCCGTCGGCGACAGTTTCGTGCAGCAGATCGTCGGTCACGGCCTTGCCGCGAGGCTTTCGGCGAAGCTCGGCGAAGGCGTCGTCAACGGCATGATGACGGCACGAATCGGCATCGCGGCGATGGAAACGGCCAGGCCCCTGCCCTTCATCGCCGTCAGGCGGCCGGGACTGAGCGATTTCCTCTCCGCGCTGACATCGTTCGCGGCAAGAAAAGACGGTGAAACTTCGGCCTCCGGCAAGTAATCGGCGCGGCCAAGTGACGAAGCATTAACCAATCTTGTTCATGGTCTGACACGTCTAGCAAACAGCGTCCTTGCTGCCGGGTGTCGTCTATGAAAAGTGTAAATCTGTCCTGCGTCCTGTCTTTCGCGGTCGCGGTTGCGGCACCTTTGAGTTTTGCCGAAAAGGCCTTTGGCGCAGAGCCCGACAAGCAGTTCTTCCAGTCGGTCGAAGGCAGGTGGGTCGGCCCGGGCGAAATCGTCGCCGGCAAGTACAAGGGCACGAAATTCACCTGCAATTTCAATGGCACGACGCCTGACGGCAAGACCGGGATGACGCTCGACGGCGATTGCCGGGTCGGCGTGTTCACGCAGAAGATGTCCGCGACCGTCGAACGCAAGGGTCGCGAAGGCTACAAGGGTAACTTTATGGGTGGATCGTCCGGCAATGGGCTCGACATTATCGGCGGCAATGTCGTCGACACCCAGAAGGTCGTGTTCACCATCAACCGCAATCAATTGAACGGTGTCATGCAGGCGCGCATCCCGGACGACAATTCGATGACGGTGACGGTCGCCGTGCGCGTCAACAAGCAGTTGGTGCCGGTGATCGGCATGAGCCTGAAGCGGGTCGACACAGTCGAGGTCGGCTCGATCGCTCCGAACTGATATCCAACAACAGCAACGAAAAAGGCGGCGGCCTCGGGCCACCGCCTAGCCCGTTTCGATTCGGACGCTCAGCCCTTGATGGCGGCGGTCACTTCGTCATAGGCCTTGCAGGCCTCGGCCAAAGTCGAGGCGTCCTTGTACTTGTCCGTCACAGCCTGCACCTTGGCCGACAGGTCGGCTGCCTTGGACGGATCCTTGGTGATCGCTTCCTGCAGCGCGGCAGTCATGTCCTGCGCCTTCTTGGTCGCCATTTCGGCGGTGCACTCAGGCGCCTTCGAGCAGGCCGAACCAGCAAGCGCCGCAACACCCACGGCAACGAGCAAAAACTTCTTCATGTCAGTCATCTCCTCAAAAAAAGGCAGCGGCTTGATCGCCGCTCCCTCCCATGGCCGAAGCCAAGCGTCCCTTAACTGTCGATTGTGGCAGCACGCAACGCGTGCACCGCATAAACTTGTGTAACGCGCCTGCAACACAGGCAGAGGCCGGATTCGTGTTGTTTGCCGCCGGTCGATGCCCCTAGCCTTGCCTCCCGACCCCACGACATGCGAGGTAGCCTGCAGAAACGGAAAAGGCGGCATGGCGGCGGAAACATCAGGCAGCGATCTGATCCAAGTGGTGGCGCTGCTCGCGGCCGGCGTGGTCGCCGTCCCGATCTTCAAGCGCATGGGGCTCGGCTCCATCCTCGGCTACCTCGCCGCCGGCGTGGTCATCGGCCCGTTCGGCCTTAGAGTCTTCTCCGAATCGGAAGCCATCCTTCACGTCGCCGAGCTCGGCGTCGTCATGTTCCTGTTCATCATCGGGCTGGAGATGCAGCCGTCGCGGCTCTGGGGGCTGCGCCGCGAGATCTTCGGCCTCGGCGCGCTGCAGGTCGGCGTCTGCGCGGCGCTGCTCACCAGCGTCGGACTGGCCGGCGGCTTTCCGGTTGCGCAATCCTTCGTCGCCGGCGCCGGTTTCGTGCTGACCTCGACGGCGATCGTCATGCAACTTCTGGAGGAACGCGGCGAGATCGCGACACCCAAAGGCCAGCGCATCGTTTCCATCCTGCTGCTGGAGGATCTGGCGATCGTGCCGCTGCTGGCGCTGATCGCCTTCCTGGCGCCCGGCGGTGCCGAGATGAGCCTGTCGCAGCGGCTGACCGAGGTCGGTATCGGCCTTGCCGCGATCGTCGGCCTGGTGGTGGCCGGCCGTTATCTGCTCAATCCGTTCTTCCGCATCCTGGCGGAAGCGCGCGCCCGCGAGGTGATGACGGCGGCCGCGCTGCTGGTGGTGCTGGGGTCGGCGCTTGCCATGCAGCTTTCGGGCCTGTCGATGGCGATGGGTGCGTTCCTCGCCGGCGTACTGCTTTCCGAATCGACCTTCCGTCACCAACTGGAGGCCGACATCGAACCGTTCCGGGGCATACTGCTCGGCCTGTTCTTCCTTGCTGTCGGCATGTCGCTCGACTTGCATGTTGTGGCCGCCAACTGGCGGCTGGTGGCCATCTACGTCGTCGCCTACATGGTGATGAAGGCGCTTGGCATCTACCTCGTCGCCCGCATGCTGAAGACCGGTCACCGTGAGGCGCTGGAACGCGCCGTGTTCATGGCGCAGGGCGGCGAATTCGCTTTCGTTCTGTATTCGGCGGCGGCTGCGGTCGGCATCATCGACGGCCAGGCCAATGCGACGCTGACGGCAATTGTCATCATTTCCATGGTACTGACGCCGCTCGCTATCGTTGCGCTGCGCTACGTGACGCCGCGCGACGAGCAGTCACTCGAAGGAGTCGATGTCGCCGAAGGCCTTTCCGGCAGCGTGCTGATCATCGGCTTCGGCCGTTTCGGCCAGATAGCCTCGCAGCCGCTGCTGCTGCGCGGCATCGATGTCTCGATCATCGACAACGAGGTCGAGATGATCCAGGCTGCGGCCGATTTCGGCTTCAAGGTCTATTACGGCGACGGCACCCGGCTGGACATCCTGCACGCGGCCGGCGCCGGGCGGGCGCGTGCGGTGCTGATCTGCGTCGACAAGCCGGAAGCGGCGGTCCGCATCGCGCAATTGATCAAGGCCGAATTCCCGCTGGTCACGATCCTGGCGCGCGCCTTTGATCGCGGCACCGCCCTGCAGCTCATTCGCGCCGGCGTCGACTACCAGCTGCGCGAGACATTCGAATCGGCGCTGGGCTTCGGCGGCTCGGCGCTCGAAGCGCTTGGCGTCGATCCGGAAGACGTCGCAGAGGTGATCGAAGATGTCCGCCGCCGCGACACCGCCCGCTTCGAGACGCAGCTGGCAGAAGGAGTGCGCGCCGGACAGCGCTTCCTGAAAGGCAATATAGGCACGCCGATCCCAACGCCGCTGACGCCGCCGCGCCGCACCGGCCAGGCGCTCAACGAGGAGACGGCCGGCGTGCTGAGCAAATCCGAGCCCGCGGAGGAATAGAGAGATGGCTGAACTGGACAAACGGGCGCTCGCCGTCACCGCATTCTGGCGCGATGCCGGCGAGGATGCCTGGTTCGAGAAGAACGATGCCTTCGACGCGGAATTCCGCAACCGGTTTCTCGACCTGCACTTCGCCGCCGCACGGCGCGAATGCGACGACTGGTGTGAACACGCCGAGGGTTCGCTGGCGCTGATGGTCCTGCTCGACCAGTTTCCGCGCAACTGCTTTCGCGGCACCGGCCATATGTACGCAACCGATCCGCTGGCGCGCCATTTCGCCGGCAAGGCGATCGCCGCCGGCCATGACCTGGCGCTCGAAGAGGACATTCGCTTCTTCCTCTATCTGCCCTTCGAGCATTCGGAGCTGCTCGTCGACCAGGCGCGCTCGGTGGAGCTCACATCCACCAGTGCCCAACCCTATCTGAAATATGCGGTCGAGCACCGCGAGATCATCCAGCGCTTCGGCCGCTTCCCGCACCGTAACCGCATGCTTGGCCGCGAGACGACACCGGAGGAACAGGCCTTCCTCGACGACGGCGGCTTTTCCGGCTGACTTCAGCCAACTGCCGCCGTCGGTCCGCTGTTCCTATTCCAGCCACCAGTCGCGGCCGGACGGCAAGCGCTCGATGCCCGAAATGTCGACGGTGCCGAGGCGTTCCGAGACGCTCTTGCCGCCTATCGCCAGCTCCGGCGCGATTTCGGCCAGGGGCGCCAGCACGAAGGCGCGCTCCAGCATGCGCGGATGCGGCACGTCCAGACCAGTCTCGTGGATGATCCGGTCGCCGAACACCAATATGTCGATATCGATCAGCCGCGGCCCCCAGCGCTCCTCGCGCACCCGCTTCAGCCGGCGCTCCGCGTCGAGGCAAAGGTCGAGCAGTTCGCGCGGGGCGAGTCCGGTCGTGATCGTGGCGGCGGCATTGAGGAAATCGGGCTGGTCGAGCTTGCCCCAGGGCGGCGTGCGGTAGAGCGAGGACACAGCGACGACGCTTGTCTTGTCGTCGCCATCCAGAAGGCGCAGTGCTGCCGCCATCGATCGGGCGGGATCGCCAAGATTGCCGCCAAGGCTGAGGTAGACCGTGTTATTCGGGCCAGACAACTGTCACCTCGACATGGTCGAGCACGCCGGGCACCGGCGCGTTGGGCTTGCGCACGGTGATCTCGGCTCTCTTGATTTGCGGAAACCCCGCCGTCAGCGCCTTGGCCACTTCCAGCGCCAGCGCCTCGATCAGGAAACGCCGGTGCCCGGTGATGATCTTCTCGATCACCGCGAAGGCGACGCCATAGTTGACGGTGTCCTCGATGGAATCCTCGACGAGCGCCCGGCCCGGCTCGACGGTCAGCGCCGCGTCGACGTAAAAACGCTGGCCGAGCGTCTCCTCCTCGTCCAGCACGCCGTGCCGGGCAAAGAAGGCGCAGTTCTTCATGCGGATGACATACATGGCTCAGCGTCCGGAGGGGTCGGTTTCACGCGCCAGCATAGCATCGGCCAGCGCCAGCGCATCCACGTTGATTGCGACATCGTGGACGCGAAATAGATGCGCGCCTTTCAATCTCAAAATGACGCTGGTCGCCGCTGTTCCGGCCCCGCGCCCGAGGGCGTCCCGCCCGGTCACCGCACCGATGAAGCGCTTTCGCGATGTGCCGGCCATCAGCGGGTAACCCAGCGCATGGAGCTCGGAAAACCGCGCCATCAGATCGAGGTTTTCCTCCGCCGTTTCCTTGGCGAAGCCGAAGCCGGGATCGAGCACGATCTGATCGTCGGCGATGCCGCCGGCCCGCGCGATCTGCAGCGATTTCCTGAGAAAGAAAAGCTGATCATCGATGACGTCGGGCAGCTTTCGCCTGCCGCGCCCGGTGTGCATGATGACGAGGCCGGCGCCGTTTTCGGCGGCGACGCGGGCAATGCCCGGCTCGCGCTGCAGGCCCCAGACATCGTTGACGATATGCGCGCCGGCGGCGACGGCCAGACGCGCGGTGTCCTCGCGATAGGTGTCGACCGAGATCAGCGCTTCGCCAGATTTGGCGAGCGCCTCGATGACCGGCAGGACGCGTGCCTGCTCTTCCTGGCCGGTCACGGCTGACGCGCCTGGCCTGGTCGATTCGCCGCCGACATCGATGACGGCGGCGCCCTCCTCCACCATGCGGCGCGCCTGGTCGAGCGCCGCGTCGCGCGCGGCGAACAGCCCGCCATCGGAAAAACTGTCCGGCGTGACGTTGAGGATGCCGACCACGACGGCCTTGCCGCCAAGGTCGAGATGGCGTCCATGCGCCAGCTGCCATCGCCTCGTCGTCATCGTCCGTCAACCATCTTGTGATCCCGCTGGAAATCAAATCCGTTGCGCCGAGAGCGGCCGTAAAGCAAGGTGGCCGAAGAGGCAACATGATGAAACGTTCGCTCGCTTGCGCCCTGATGCTCGCTTTGATGGCCCTGCCGGCCGGCGCGGCCAATCTGGTCAAGACCTACAGCTACTTCGCCATTGGCGGCCGCACGCTGGACGATATCGAGACGCAGCTTTCCAAGCACGGACCGCAGGTGAAAAGCACCGGCTCGCGACACCCGGGCGCGACGCAAATGGCGTTCACCACCCGCGTCAGCTATGCGGAAAGCCCTGGCTCCTGCCGCATCGCCGACGCCATCGTGACCGTCAAGGTCAAGGTGATCCTTCCGGAATGGCGCCGCTCGCGCAAAGCGGATGCCGACGTGAAGCTGTTCTGGGACACGCTGTCGGCCGACATCAAGCGCCATGAGGAACGCCATGTCGAGATCGCCAAGAACCATGCCAGGCAACTGGAGGATGCGCTGAAGGCGAGCTATCCGCAACGGAGTTGCGCCGAGGCCAAGGCGAGAGCCGCGCAGATCACCGCGGCCGAACTCGCCAGGCACGACCAGGACCAGGTGCGCTTCGACCGCGTCGAGAGCGTCAACTTCGAAAGCCGCATCCTGCGGCTGCTGCGCTATCGGATCGAGCGCATCGAGAGCGGCCAGCTGCCGCCCGCCTGATTTTCGCCGGCACCAAGGGCGCCGGTGGCGCAGGCCAATTTCGCCGAAGCATAGTGCCAGGCGGCAAAAACTTTCGAGCCCCTGTCGAAATCGGCCTATATGGGGCGACATATGTCAGGTTCGCTGAGGCGGAGCCTGAGAGCACGAGACATCCAATCGACGCGGTGGATGCGTCGAACCGGCCAAGCCGGCCGCCCTGCCCCCAGGGTGCGCGCAAGCCCACGAAAGAACGAGACCATGGATCAGGCTGTCGACAAGCCGGCGACAATTGCAGCGACGTCGCCGCTGACGGAGAGCGAGAAGAACGCCATCATCGGCGGCGTGCTGTTGTCGATGCTGCTGGCAGCGCTCGACCAGACCATCGTCGCCCCGGCCATGCCGACGATGGCGCATTTGCTCGGCCATGCCGAATATCTGCCGTGGATCGTGACCGCCTATCTGCTCACCGCGACGGCTATGGCGCCACTTTATGGCAAGATTTCCGATGTTCATGGCCGCAGGCCAACGCTCTACGCGGCGATCCTTATCTTTCTCGCCGGATCGCTGGTCAGCGCAATGGCGCCCAACATGCTGGTGCTAGTCGTCGGGCGCGCTATTCAGGGCGCCGGCGGGGGTGGCTTGTTCGCGCTGGCACAGACGGTGATCGGAGACCTCGTGCCGCCGCGTGAGCGGGCGCGTTACGCGGCCTGGATCGCGGGTACCTGGGCTGTCGCCAGCATAGCCGGGCCGCTTTTGGGCGGCACCTTCGCCGAACATCTGCACTGGTCGCTGATCTTCTGGATCAACCTGCCGCTCGGCCTGCTGGCCATGGCAATCATCAACAAGCCGCTGAAGAAGCTGCCGATCGCGGCAAAACATCATCGTATCGATGGTCTCGGCGCGGCGCTGCTGATAGCGACCACTGCCCTGCTGCTGCTGGCGCTGAACTGGGGCGGCAGCGCCTACCCCTGGCTGTCGCGCGAAATCCTCGGGCTGCTCGCCGGTTCGGCGGTTATCTGGAGCGCTTTTGCGCTGCGGCTCATGCGCGCCGCCGAGCCGCTGATCTCGCTTGAGGTGCTCAGCAACCCGATCGTGCTGGCTGGCACCTTGTCCTTGTTCCTGCTGCAGGCCGCCAATATCGGCCTGGCGGTCTATCTGCCGGTCTACCTGCAGTCGATCGTCGGGCTTTCGGCCGGTGAATCGGGCATTGCGCTGCTCGGGCTGATGCTTGGCACCGTCGCCGGCGCGACGTTCAGCGGGCGCACGATACCGCGCTTTGTCCATTACAAGCGGATCGCCATGATCGGAGTGAGCTTCGCCATAGTCTGCCTTGGGGTGCTCAGCCTCGTCGCCGGGCACGCCTCCCTTTTGGTCGTTGAAATCCTGACGACCTGCATTGGCCTCGGCAGTGGGACGACGTTTCCGGTTGCGACTGTCTCGGTCCAGAACGCTGTCGATCAGGCGCATCTCGGTGTCGCCACGGGTGTGCTCACCTTCCTTCGCTCTTTGGGCAGCGCCCTTGGGGTGGCAATATTGGGCGCGGTCGCGCTGGGCTATGGCCTGCCATTGGCCGGCGAAGGCGCGCATTCAGCTGGCGCCGCCGCCTCGGCTGAAGCATTCATGATGATCTTTCTCGTCGCGGCGGTAATCCTGCTGATGGCGCTTGCCGCGCTCGGGCTGATGCCGGAAAAGACGCTTCGCGGCCATCCCGAAACCGCAGCCCCGGTGCTGGCCGAGTAGCGAAGCCTTCAATCGTGGACGCCGAGCTTCTTCTGCAGGCTGGTCGACGAGGTCGTGTACTGGAAGACGATGCGTTCGCCGGGGCTGACGATGCGCTTGGCCGCCTGCGCCATCAACGCCACCTCATGGAACCCCGACAGGATCAGCTTCAGCTTGCCGGGATACCAGTTGATGTCGCCGACGGCGAAGATGCCGGAGACCGAGGTCTGGAATTTCTCCGTGTCGACCGGGATCAGGTTCTCATGCAGGTTGAGTCCCCACTCCGCGATCGGCCCGAGCTTCATGGTCAGGCCGAAGAAGGGCAGCATGCGAGTGCATGGCACCTCGATGTCGCCGTCAGGTCCCTTGATGGTCGCCGATGAGAGCTGGCCGTCGGCGCCGGTCAGGCCGCTCACCTGGCCGACCTGGAAATCCAGCTGCTTCATCTCCTGCATGGCGTACATCTTGTTGACGCTGTCGGGTGCGGCCCGGAACTCCGGACGGCGGTGGACCAGCGTCACGCTCCTTGCCACCGGCTGCAGGTTCAGCGTCCAGTCGAGCGCCGAATCGCCGCCGCCGACGATGACGAGGTCATGGCCGCGGAAATCCTCCATGCGGCGCACGGAATAGAAGACGCTCTTGCCTTCATAGGCTTCGATGCCAGGAATGGGCGGCCGCTTGGGCTGGAACGAGCCGCCGCCGGCGGCGATCACCACCACCTTGGCCTCGAACAGCTCGTCCTCGTCGGTGGTGACGCGGAAGCTGCCGTCTTCCAGCTTCTCCAGGCTGGAGACCATGCGATTGTAGGTGAATTCCGGCTTGAACGGGTGGATCTGCTCGAGCAGCTTATCGACCAGGCCCTGAGCCGTGATCAACGGCCAGCCGGGAATGTCGTAGATCGGTTTTTCCGGATAGAGCTCCGCGCACTGGCCGCCGGGCCGGTCGAGGATGTCGATCAGATGGCACTTCATGTCGAAGAGGCCAAGCTCGAACACGGCGAACAGGCCTACAGGCCCAGCCCCGACGATGAGTACGTCCGTCTTGATCGTGTCACTCATGCGATACGCCTTGTTGCCAATCCGGGGCGAGACTGCATGAGCAACGGCCTGCTGCCAAGCGGCCAAGGCAAAATTTGGCTGGCCGAGGGTCAGCCCTGGCGGGCCGGCACGCGCACGACCAACCCGTCGAGGGCGTCGCGCACCTTGATCTGGCAGGACAGGCGCGAGTTCGGCTGGACGTCATAGGCGAAGTCCAGCATGTCCTCCTCCATCGCCTCCGGCTCGCCGACTTCCGCCGTCCAGGACTCTTCGACATAGACATGGCAGGTTGCGCAGGCGCAGGCGCCGCCGCACTCGGCCTCTATCCCCGGGACGGCGTTGCGGATGGCGTTCTCCATCACGGTCGAGCCGTTTTCGGCATCCATGTCGAACTGTGTGCCGTCATTGGCAATGAAGGTCAGCTTGGTCATTTGTCACCTGAAGGGGAGTTCCAGCCGAGATAATCACTCCGGCGGACAAGTCAACTGCGGCGCGAAAACGCCGCGCCGTGACGTTTTTTCGGAAATCCGGCCAAAGCGCGTCCGGCGGGCGCCGCGCTTAGGTTGTTGTTTCGCGCATGTCGCCATCCCGGGACCGCCGCACACTTTTGAGCGATTGTCCTAGCGGCTGATGGCGGCAATGAAATCGCGCACTTCCTCGATTAGCACGCCGAGCCGCTTGAGGGTCTTGATGTCTTCGGGCTGGCCTTCGAGGGCCGCGGCGCAATCGGCGATTGCAAACGCACCCACCCCGCGCGCCGAGCCCTTCAGCCCATGCGCCAGGAGCAGCCTCTCCTTGACGTCCGCGTCGAGGATCTTGTCGCGCACGGCAAGCGCCTGCTGTACGAACAGCGCCAGCACCTCCTGCTCAAGGGCGCGATCGCCCATCGTCTGGCGCGAAAGATGCGCGAGATCCACAGGTCGTGACTGGGCCGTTCCCGACACGTCGCCGCCGGGCATGGAAAAGGCAATGCCGCTTTCGCCGCGCATGGATATTGCAGCTCCTAGGTGTCTGACTGCCTGGAAAACTAGGCGAATCCCGTAGCAAACGGGTTAATGATTGGTCTGAAAAAATGTTGACAGGGAGGCGCCGAAATCACGTCTCCGTTAACCCTATATTTAAAGTTTTACGTATCGCCCAGAATGCAGGTTTTCTTTACCCCTGTGTGTCATTACGATACGAGGGTCCATTTTCAGCCTCCTGCGTGGGATAAGACAAGCCAGAATCTCGGGCCAAAATCATAAGTTCCTCGGCAGCTAGTACAGGGTAGCGAAGGCATGGCGAAGAAACCAACGACACGAACTCTCGACAGCGACGTAGCCAAGGAACTCGAACGGGCGCTCGACCTGGATTTGAGCGTAGAGGGAGATGGCGACGGCGGCCTCGATATGGCGGCGTCGATGGAAGACCTGGAAGCGCAGATTTCAGCCGCGGCTGACGAGCTGGCGCGCGAAGGGCGCAGCCAGAAGGAGGAGCCGGCGGTCGTTCAGAACCAGAACGCAAAACCAGCACAGAACACGCAGCCGGCGGCGAAGCCCAAGCCGGCCGAGTTGCGTCCGGTTGAAACGCGCAACGGCGCGCAGCCGGCCGGCTTCACTCCGGCCAATGATGACCGCCAGAAGGATTATCGCACGCTGCTGCACGGTCTCAACCGGCGCGCGTCGAGCACCATCTACTGGGTCGTGGCGTTCATTTCGCTGGCCTGGATCGCCGGCGCCGGCGGCCTGGCCAACCTCCTGTTCGGCCCGGGCATCTGGAAAATCCGCCCCGTCGACCAGTTCTTCGCCCGCCCCGAGCTGATCGGCCTCGCGGTCGCGGCGATCATCCCCGTCATCCTGTTCTGGGCGTTCGCGGCGATGGTGCGCCGGGCCCAGGAGATGCGCATTGCGGCGCAGTCGATGACGGAAGTGGCCTTCCGCCTGGCCGAGCCGGAGAACCTTGCCCAGGACCGCGTCATGATGATCGGTCAGGCCGTGCGCCGCGAGGTGGCGGCGATGGGCGAAGGCATCGAACGCACGCTGGCGCGTGCCGTCGAGCTGGAAACGCTGGTGCACAGCGAAGTCAACCAGATCGAGCGCTCCTATTCGGAGAACGAAGCCCGCATCCGCTCGCTGGTCGACGGTCTCGGCAGCGAGCGCGAAGCCGTCGTCACCCATGCCGAGCGCGTCCGCGCCTCGATAGCCAGCGCGCATGAGACGCTTAGGGACGAGATCGGCTCGGCCAGCGACATCATCCGCGACTCGATCCTCAATGCCTCGACCAAGCTGTCGATGACGATCAACAATTCCGGCGACACGCTGATCGACCGCATCAACGAGAGCTCGATGTCGATCTTCGATTCTGTCGAAGGCCGGCTCGATACGATCACCGACCGGCTGTCGACCTCGGGCGAGGCCTTCGCCAGCCTGCTCGATACGCGTATCGCCAAGCTGACCGACACCACCGACGGCCTCACCCGGTCGCTGACCGACCTGCTCGACGACCGCACCAGCGGCATGGTTTCGCTGCTCGGCGGCGCCGCTCGCACGCTGAGCTCCGAGTTCGAAAACAGCCTCAGCGGCATAGAGCGCACGCTGGCCGAGCGCGGCCAGGCTTTGATCAGCGAATTCCAGACCCGCGCCGAAGCGCTCGACACCGGCACTCAGAAACTCAACGCCGCGCTCGAGGCGCGCGCGCGCCAGATCAACGAGACGCTGGTCGAACGCGCACGCGAGATCGCCCACACTTTCGCCGAGAGCAAGGACCAGCTGTCGGCGATGATCGACCAGGGCAAGACCCAGATCGGCGCGGACATGGCCGACATCGTCTCGTCAACCTCCTCCATGCTCGAGGCCCGCGCCAGCGACTTCGCCGGCCGCATGGAAGCCGCCCGCCATGTCGTGTCGCGTTCCTTCGACAGCGACATCCAGCGGCTCGCGGATGCCCGCGTCGGCATCGAGGAAGCGGTGGAGAACCACAGCCGCAAGCTCTCGGAAAGCCGTGACCGCATGGCTGCCGCCATGCAGGCCGACCTGGCGACGTTCGCCGAAAGCCGCGCCGGAATCGATGCAGCCGTGACCGACCAGGTGCAGAAGCTGGCGGAGGGCCGCAACCTTATCGCTCGCGCGCTGGAAGAGGATCTGCGCAAGGTCAACGAATCGCGCGCCGCCATCGACGCATCGCTCGGCAGCCATCTGGAGCAGCTCGAAGAGGGTCGCAACCGGCTTGCCCAGGCTTTGAATGAAGACTCAGGAAAACTCGTGCAAGCCCGTACGATCATTGATGAAATGGTTGCCGGGCATGTCGGGAAGCTCGCCGAGGGGCGCAACATTCTGTCGCGTGCCCTGGAAGCCGATCTCAGCAAGCTGGCCGACAGCCGCGCCAGCATTGATGGGCTGGTCGCCGGCCAGGTCGAGAAGATCGGCGAAGGCCGCTCCGTGCTTGCCAAGGCGCTCGAGACCGACATCATCGGCATCAGGAACCTGATCGAGACCCACTCCGCCAAGCTCGCCGAAGACAGGGGTGAGCTCAGCCGTTCGCTGGAGAGCGACCTGTCGGGCATCAGGAACCTGATCGAGGGTCATTCCGTCAGGCTGGCCGACGACCGCAGCTTGCTGTCGCAGACGCTCGAAGCCGACCTCGCCAAGCTGGCGGAGGGCCGGGCCAGCATCGACGGGCTGGTCGCAGGCCAGGTCGAAAAGCTCGCCGAGGGCCGCGATATCCTCAAGCGCGCGCTCGAGGCCGATATCAGCACGATCAAGGGCGCCATCGCCGGTCATTCCGAGCGGGTCGCGGAAGAGCGCAGCCAGCTATCCAAGGCCCTGGAAGCCGATCTGCAGAACGTCAACAGCCTGATAGCGGATCACACGAACCGGCTCGTCCAGGATCGCTCGACGCTGTCGCAGGCCCTGCAGGACGACCTGCAGAACGTGAACGGCATCATGGCCGATCACCAGAACCGGCTGGTCCAGGACCGTTCGACGCTGGCCAAGGCGCTTGAGGACGACCTCGCCAAGCTGGCTGAGAGCCGCTCCAGCATTGACGGGCTGGTCGCCGGCCAAGTCGAGAAGCTTGCCGAGGGCCGCGATATCCTCAAGCGCGCCCTGGAAGCCGATCTCAACACGATCCGCAGCGCGATTGCCGACCAGTCGCAGAAACTCACCGACAACCGCGCGGAATTCGCACGCGTGCTGGAAGCCGATCTGGAGAACGTCAACGGCCTTCTCCAGGGCCACAGCGACAGGCTTGCCCAGGATCGATCGGCGCTTTCCAAGGCGCTCGAGGACGATCTCGCCAAGCTGGCCGAGAGCCGCTCCAGCATCGACGGGCTGGTCGCTGGCCAGGTCGAGAAGCTTGCCGAGGGTCGCGATATCCTCAAACGCGCCCTGGAAGCGGACCTGCAGAAGCTCGCCGCGGGCCGCAGCGAGATCGACGACATCATCGCCGGTCATGTTGGCAAGCTGGCCGAAGGCCGAGACATGCTGTCCCGTGCGCTGGAAGACGATCTGGCGAAGCTCGTCGACACGCGCAAGGACGTCGACCGTTCGCTGTCCGGCCATATCGACCAGATCGCAGCCAGGAGCGGCGACATCTCGGCATCGATCGCCGCCGATGTCGAGAAGATCGAACAGGCCTTCAACCGGCAGACCGGCATCATCGAGGAACGCGCCGGAACCATGGAACGTGCGCTGTCGACCGGCGTCGACAATGTCCGCAACGTGCTGGAGAAGAGCGCGGTCTTCGTCGCCGGCGCCCTGCGCGAGAAGGTCATGGAGGTCACCAGCGTCCTGCACGAACAGGCGGGGCAGGCCTTCAGCGATGCCGACCGCAAGATCGCCGAACGCGCAGAACAGACCTCGTCGGCCCTGCTCGCCAGGGCCGAGGACATCGCGCGCGCCTTCGAGGACGCCGATCGCCGCCTGCATGCGCGTGCAGAGGACACCACCAGCGCGCTGCTTGCCCGCCACGACGACATATCGAGTTCGATGCTCGCCCGTGCCCAGGAGACCGCCGATCAGCTGGCCGCACGCGCCAGTGAGATCGCCGGCACCTTCGACGCGGCGGACCAGAAGCTGGATGCACGTGCGGTTGAAACGGCGCAGTCGCTGGCAGCCCGCGCCGGCGACATCCTGCGCACTTTCGAGGGC
>NZ_RZOI01000470.1:0-4977 GCF_004022645.1 Mesorhizobium sp. M4A.F.Ca.ET.020.02.1.1
AAGTCGGTGACGGCGATCGTGAACACCACGAAGATCGCATTGATGAGCCCGTACCGGGCTCCCGGCAGCGTGATCGTGCGAAACATTTTTTGCCGTGATGCGCCCAGCGTCTGCGCGGCTTCGTAGAGGCGCGCATCAGACATTCCCAAAGCCGTTGCAAGGATCAGCAGTGCGTGCGGGAAGCAGTAGAAAACCTGCGCGGCGACCATCCCGGGCAAGCCATAGATCGTTCCATCCGCAATCCAATCCTTGAGGAAACCCTGATTGCCGAAAAGATAGATCAACGCGATCGCCGGCAGCAACGAAGGCGAAAGGATGGGCAGGAGGCCGATGCCACGGAAAAGTGGTTTGAGGGGCATGCAACTGCGCGAAAGCGCGTAGGCATAGGCAAAGGCGATAGCGACCGTAATCGCCGTGGTAAGCGCGCCCAGCAGCAGGCTGTTTCCAATCGAAACTGAAAGCGATGAGTTGGCGAGATAGGCTTGGAAATTGGCAAGCCCGACAAAGGCACCTTCCTGGTCTTCAACGCTCTTTACCAGAATTGACGCGACCGGCAGAAGCACCAATGCGATGAGCACTGCGACCAATATCGCGGTCAGCCCGAAATGGGCGATTGCCTCCGGCGTCAACCTGGGTCGGCGGCGTGGGGCGACAATTTCGATCTGGTTCCCGCCAGGCATGATCTTAGGCCGACAGCAACTGAATGCGACGCGGATCCAGCGCTACGGTCACCGATTCACCAAGGCCAATTTTAAGCCCTTGCAGCTCGCGAGCGGAAACATCGGCACACAACGTAGTGGCGCCCCAATCCGGCACACAAAGCCGCAGCCTGGTGAAGGGGCCTAGGAATTCCACCCCCGTCACGTTCGCCAGCGCTTTGTTGGCGCCGCTCGCGCCGTCGGGGAGCGCAGACGACACCGCGATGTCCTCGGGGCGGACACAGAGCCGCGCTGCGCCGTCGGCCGAACCGACCGGCACCGCTATCGCCGCCGCAGCGTGCTCGGTCCTGAACACCCCGTTGGAAAGATGACCGGCGATCACATTCATCTTGCCGACGAAGTCCGCGACGAACAATGAAGACGGATGGCCGTAGATCTCCGCAGGCGAGCCGACCTGTTCAATGGAGCCATGATTCATGACCACGATCCGGTCTGCCATCGCCAAGGCTTCTTCCTGGTCGTGAGTGACCATGATCGTCGTCAGCCCAAGCCGGCGCTGCAGATCTTTGATCTGCTCTCGCAGGTGCACGCGCACCTTGGCGTCAATCGCACTCAACGGCTCATCCAACAGAAGCAGTTTCGGTCTCGGCGCAAGCGCTCGCGCCAAGGCGACGCGCTGCTGCTGTCCTCCCGAAAGCTGCGAGGGATACTTGTCCTCGATCCCCGGCAGGCCAACCATTTCGAGCAATGCGGTGACCCGCTCTTGAGCGTCGCGCCGGCCTGATTTCAGGCCGTAACCCACATTCTGGCGAACGGTGAGATTTGGAAAAAGCGCATAGGACTGGAACAGTATGCCAAACCCTCGCTCGGCCGCCGACAGATCAGATATGTCGCGGCCTGCGTGTCTGAGCGCGCCGGCGCTTTGCCGCTCCAGCCCAGTTATGATGCGCAAAAGCGTCGTCTTTCCGCAACCTGAAGGGCCTAGGAAACTGACGAACTCGCCATCATGGACATCGAGATCGATCTTCTTGAGCGCGACATGGCGGCCGAAAATCTTGCCCACATCGCGGATTTCAAGAAGCGCTGATGCCTGACTATTGGAAACGTTCATAGAGTTCGGGATCCCAGTCCTTCGAAGCGGTACGATGCCCCCGAAAACTGCCGCGCAATGCGCGGCAGCCGGTTGTCAGCTATCAGTTGTTCTTCGGTTCGGACTTGCCGTCGTAACGCTTGACCCATTCCGTGGTGACGGCTTCGCGATCATGCGCGCTCGTTGCGAGGTCCTGATCGGACATCGCAGCCTCAGCGCCGGCCGGATATGCTTTCGGAGTCGGAAAGTCTCCAGGGTAAGCGACGATCGCCATGAACTTGTTGTACTGGTCGTTGGCCGCCTTGCTCACCGAGAAATCGGCCAGTGCCTGGGCGGCCTTGAGTTTCTTCGTGCCCTTGATGATCGCAGTCGCCTCAATGTCCCATCCGGTCTTGTCCTTCGGCAGGATGATATCGATGGGCGCACCCTTGGCTTTGAGCTGCGGCGCGGTGATGTCGGTTGAAATACCGATGACATACTCTCCGGTCGCCGCCATCTTGCAGGGCTTTGATCCTGAATGGGTGTAGAGGGCGATGTTCTCATGGAGCGCATCCATGAATGACCATGCCTTGTCGCCCATGGACTGCTTCCAATGATTGACGGCCAGATAGCCGGTATGGCTGGAAGCCGGATTGGGCATCGTTATCTGCCCTTTGTAGATCGGCTTGGCCAGGTCCGCCCAAGTTTCCGGTGCCGGGATGTTGCGTTTCTTCGCCTCAATTGTGTTGAAGCAGATCAAACTCATCCACGTGTCCATGCCGGTCCATGCGGGTGGATTCTTCTCGTCGCGAAAGCGCGGTTTCAGTTTCTCGTAGTCCTTCGGCGCGTAGGGCTCGAGCATCCCAAGCTTGTCCAGGCTGACGAGGTGCATAAGAGGTACGCCCCAAACCGCGTCGGCATGCGGATTGTCCTTCTCCGCCAGCAACCGCGCCAGGATGATCCCAGGGCTATCGCGCAGCCAGGCGATTTCGACATCAGGATATTGCTTCTCGAAAGCAGCCTTGTACGGAGCGAGTTGCTCCTTCTCCAAGGCGGTGTAGACAGTGATGGTCTCCTTGGCATATCCCGCCGAAACGGTCTGCGCGACGATGGCAGCTGCCAGTAGCACGGACAGCGTCCAGCGATGTCTGTGAGAGCGTTGTGGCGTCTGGATGTTGGTGGTCATTTGTTCTCCCCTTGTTATGCACCACGGCACGTTTCCACCCTAGACGCCCATCCGGGAGCGGAAAATGCGCGATCCGGAAGCTAGGCATCGCGAACGACGATGGCCGGGGTCAGGAGACGACCAATTCCTCTCCCCGAAAGTGCGCGGCGGTTTTGCGAGAACGACATGCACCAAGACACGGCCTTAAAGCGCATCGCTTGAATCCCTTTCAGCGCGACGCGATTTGGCCGGATGAGCCCGCAGACTGCTACAGCTGCCTGGTAATATTGGCGGCCAGTTCGAGAAGCTTTGGCGTCAGCGCCTGCAGCGTGTCGGCTCTGGTGCTCGGCACCAAAATGGCGAGGCTGGCGTTGCAGCGGCCATCCGGCTCGATTAGCGGGGCCGCGACGCCATGAACGCCCATCTGAAGTTCGTCATGTGAAATCGCATAACCGTCTCTGCGGGTCTGCTCGATACGTGCCTGGGCAGCGATCGGATCGTCTGCTTTTTTGACAACGCGGGCTATCGTCTTCTGGTCCTGGAAGGCAAGCATCGCCCAGCCGCTGGCGCCGAGGTGGAGCGGATGACGTGAGCCGGGAACATGCTGCACACGGACCAGATACCTGTTGCCCAGCGCCTGCTCGGTCACGACCGCCTCGTCCTTGTTGAGGCAGTGCAACACTACCGTTTCGCCGACAGCGTTGGCGAGTGTCCCCATCAGCGGACGGGCTATGCTGGAGATATCTCGGTCGAGTTGGCGCACCAGGTCGTTGACCGCGCTGCCCAAGGCGTAGCCATCGTGGCCTCGGCGTACATAAGCCCGCTGCTCGAGTGTGACCAGGAGCCGATAGGCTACGGTCCTGTTGATGTTGCAGGCGCGCGCGACATCGGCCGCGCTCACCGGCCCCTTCTTCGCGACGGTTTCGAGGACGGTGAGCATCTGGTCGCCGGTGAGCGATATTTCGGCCAAGAGGGGGTACTCCAATCTTCCGTGCAAATTTTGTCGGTCACACCCATCGTCGCGCCGCGGTGCCGAGCCGCGATCGCCAGCAATGGACTTATGGATTATCGGACTGCAATCGTTCGATAATCGAGACTAATCTGAACCCCGGAAGCCTTCAATACGCAGTGCGTGGCGCCTACCCTCAAAGGCGTATGCTATCTCATGAGATTACCGACACCGTCTTCTCGACCGTGTTGGCGAGAATGCCGGACCGGCCAAGCTCCGATCCCAAACCGCTGGTCTTGACGCCAAGCCATGGCAAGGCGGGATGGGGCGGGCCCCAGGCATTGACCCAGACTGAGCCCGCCCGTAGTTGCCGCGCAAAACGGTTTGCGGTGGCAAGATCCTGGGTCCAGACAACGGAGGTCAGACCATAGTCCGTTGCGTTGGCGAGCCGCAGCGCTTCCTCGTCGTCTTGGAAGCGGATGATGGTTCCGACAGGCCCGAAAATCTCCTCACGCGCGATCGTCAGTTCGTTGTCGCCGGCAAACAACGTCGGCGCGTAGAAATATCCCGGACGGTCGATGCGTCGGCCGCCGGTCAGTAGGCGAGCGCCTTCGGCCTTGCCTCTGCCTACATACCCATCGACACGCTCGAGCTGCCGTTCGCTGACCAGCGAGCCCATCTGCGTGTCAGGCGCGAAAGGATCGCCGACAATGACGCTCTGCGCGGCCGCGACCAGGCGCTCGGTCACCTCGTCGGCGATCGCCTCATGGACAAGCACCCTGCTGCCGGATGCGCAGGTCTGGCCTTGATTGGCGAACATCGAGATCGATGCGCCGGCGATGACACGGTCGAGGTCAGCATCACGGCACACGATCTGAGGCGACTTGCCTCCGAGCTCAAGCGTGACCTTCTTGAGGGCCTCCGAGGCGATGGCGGCAATCCGGCGGCCGACACCCGGGCTGCCGGTGAAGGAGATCTTGTCGACGTCGGGATGCCGCACCAAAGCGTCGCCTGCGACTGCGCCGCTGCCGGTGACCAGATTGACGACACCGGCCGGGAAGCCCGCCTCCTCGATCAGTTCGACCAGGCGGATCGTGCTCAGCGAAGCATCTTCCGCCGGCTTGATGACTACAGT
>NZ_RZOI01000471.1:0-4973 GCF_004022645.1 Mesorhizobium sp. M4A.F.Ca.ET.020.02.1.1
CATATCGATCGCGGCGCTATGGCAAGGCACCGGGCTCGTCATGTGCCTGATGCTCGCCGGCCTGCGCGGCATCGATGAGGATATCTGGAAGGCAGCGCGGGTGGACGGGATTCCGATGTGGAAGACCTATCTGTTCATCGTCATTCCGATGATGCGGCCGGTCTTCATCACCACGCTGGTCATCATCGCCGCCGGCATCGTCAAGGTCTATGACCTGGTGGTGGCCCAGACCAGCGGCGGGCCCGGCATCGCCTCCGAGGTGCCGGCAAAATACGTCTACGACTACATGTTCTTCGCCCAGAACCTCGGCCAGGGCTTTGCCGCATCGACCATGATGCTGTTGTCGGTGGTGATCGTCATCGTGCCGTGGGCCTATCTCGAATTCGGAGGCAAGAAGCGTGTCTGAGCTTGCCATCCCCCTGCCCAGCACCGCCGATGCTCTCAGGCGCGAAGCCACGGAACCGAGCGGGCCGAAGCCGCGGCACGTGTTCTCGCGCCGCAACATCTTTCTCTATGGCACGCTGATCGTGGTGGCGGTCTACTACCTCCTGCCGCTTTATGTGATGGTCGTCACCTCGCTCAAGGGCATGCCGGAGATCCGCCTCGGCAACATCTTCTCGCCGCCGCTGGAGATCACCTTCGAGCCTTGGGTCAAGGCGTGGTCGCAGGCCTGCACCGGCCTCAATTGCGACGGGCTCTCGCGCGGCTTCTGGAATTCGGTGCGTATCACCGTCCCCTCGGTGATCCTGTCGATCGCGATCGCCTCGGTAAACGGCTACGCGCTCGCCAACTGGCGCTTCAAGGGTGCCGACACGTTTTTCGTCATCCTCATCGTCGGCGCCTTCATCCCCTATCAGGTGATGATCTACCCGATCGTCATCATCCTGCGCGAGATCGGCCTCTATGGCAGCCTGAGCGGCCTGGTGATCGTGCATTCGATCTTCGGCATGCCGATCCTGACGCTTCTGTTCCGCAACTATTTCTCCTCGATGCCGGAAGAGCTGTTCAGGGCGGCGCGCGTCGACGGCGCCGGCTTCTGGGGTATCTATCTGCGCATCATGCTGCCGATGTCGCTGCCGATCTTCGTCGTCGCCGTCATCCTGCAGGTCACCGGCATCTGGAACGACTTCCTGTTCGGCGTCGTCTACACGCGGCCGGACACTTATCCGATGACGGTGCAGCTCAACAATATCGTCAATTCGGTGCAGGGCGTGAAGGAGTACAACGTCAACATGGCCGCCACCATCCTGACCGGCCTCGTGCCGCTCATCGTCTACTTCATTTCCGGCAAGCTTTTCGTGCGCGGCATCGCCGCCGGCGCGGTGAAAGGATGATGATGGACATCGCCAATCCTAGCGTGTCGATCCAGGACCTGTCGCTGAATTTCGGGTCGGTGTCAGTGCTGGAGACTCTCAACCTCGACGTCGCCGAGGGAGAGTTCATCGTGCTGCTCGGGCCGTCGGGCTGCGGCAAGTCCACCCTGCTCAACTGCATCGCCGGCCTGCTCGACATCTCGGACGGTCGCATCTTCATCAAGGGCAAGAACGTCACCTGGGAAGAGCCCAAGGACCGTGGCATCGGCATGGTGTTCCAGTCCTACGCGCTCTATCCGCAGATGACGGTGGAGAAGAACCTCTCGTTCGGACTGCGCGTTGCCGGCGTACCGAAGGAAGAGATCGCCAAACGCATCGCGCGGGCGGCGGAGATCCTGCAGATCGAGCCGCTGTTGCAGCGCAAGCCTTCGGCGCTCTCCGGCGGCCAGCGCCAGCGCGTGGCGATCGGACGGGCGCTGGTGCGCGATGTCGATGTCTTCCTGTTCGACGAGCCGCTTTCCAATCTCGACGCCAAACTGCGCTCGGAACTGCGCGTCGAGATCAAGCTCCTGCACCGCAAGCTCGAGAACACGATGATCTACGTCACCCACGACCAGATCGAGGCGATGACGCTCGCCGACCGCATCGCCGTCATGAGGGGCGGGGTCATCCAGCAGCTCGATGCGCCACAGACGATCTACAACCGGCCAGTCAACCGCTTCGTTGCCGGCTTCCTCGGTTCGCCGGCGATGAACTTCATCGACGGCAGTCTGGAGAAGGACAACGGCAACTGGCATTTCGCCGTCGAGGATGTGCGCATTCCGCTTGGCACCTATGCCTTCGAGAAGGAGCCGGCGCCGGGACCGGCCGTGTTCGGCATCCGGCCCGAGCATGTAGCCTTCAACAGCGGCGCGGGCTGGCCGTTTTCGGCGACGGCGAATGTCGAGGTGGTGGAGCCGATGGGTTCCGACACGCTGGTCTGGCTTAAGCTCGGCGGGCAGAATTTCACCGTCAGGGGGACATCGGAGCGCACGCCAAGCAACGCGGATTCGGTCAGTATCGGTTTCGATCCGATGCGCGCCTCGCTCTTCGACGCCCAATCCGGCAACCGCCTTTAGATACATCCCAACAGATCCATCCCCCAAGTAAAAACGGAATAGAGACGATGAACTGGTCATTCCAACTTTATAGCGCCCGCAATTTCCAGCCGTGGGACGGCGTGCTGCAGACGCTCGGCAAGCTCGGTTACAGCCAGGTCGAAGGATTCGGCGGCGTCTATGATGATCCCAAGGCCTTCCGCGCCGAGCTCGACAAGAACCGGCTGGCCATGCCCACGGGGCATTTCTCGATCGACGCGCTGGAGAAGGACTTCGACGGCGTGCGCAAAATCGCCGATGCGCTCGGCGTCACGCTTTTGATCTGCCCCTATCTGGTCATCGAGCAGAGGCCGGCCGATGCCGCCGGCTGGCGCGGTTTCGGCGAACGGCTGGCCAAGGTGGGCGAGACGGCAAAGAAGGCCGGCTATGGCTTTGCCTGGCACAATCATGATTTCGAGTTCAAGAAGCTTGCCGACGGCTCGGTGCCACAGGACCACATGTTTGCCGTCGCGCCCGACATCGGCTGGGAGATGGACGTCGCGTGGGTGGTGCGTGGCGGCGAGGATCCGCTGCCCTGGATCGAGAAGCACGGCAAGCGCATCAGCGCCGTCCATGTCAAGGACATCGCCAAGCCGGGCGAAGGCCTTGACGAAGACGGCTGGTCGGATGTCGGCCATGGCACGATCGACTGGGCCGGCCTGATCAAGACGTTGCGGGCCAAGAGCGCCGCCAGGTACTTTGTCATGGAGCAGGACAACCCCAACGACATCGAGCGCTTCGCCCGCCGCTCCATTGCATCCGTCAAGGCTTACTAGGAACAATCGACATGGCAAAGAAACTGGGTATCGGCGTTATCGGCTGCGGCAACATCTCGAAAGCGTATTTCTCGCTGGCGCCGCTGTTCCGCGGCATCGAGATGCGCGCCTGCGCCGACATCAACATGGACGCTGCGAAGGCGCGGGCGAAGGAGTTCAAGCTGCGCGCCGAGACGGTCGAGGGGCTGCTCAAGGCGGACGATATCGACATTATCGTCAACCTGACGATTCCCGCGGTGCACTACGAGGTATCGAAAGAGGTGCTCGACGCAGGCAAGCATGTCTATTCGGAAAAGCCGTTCGTGCTGTCGATCAAGGAGGGGCTCGACCTGAAAGGCCGAGCCGAGAAGAAGGGACTGCGCATCGGCTCGGCGCCGGACACCTTCCTTGGCGGCGCGCATCAGCTGGTGCGCAACCTGATCGACACCGGCGCGCTCGGCAAGATCACCAGCGGCACCTGCCATGTGATGGGTCATGGCATGGAGCACTGGCATCCCAATCCGGACTTCTTTTTCCAGCCCGGCGCCGGCCCGGTTCTCGACATCGGGCCATATTACATCACCAATCTGATCCAGTTGGTCGGGCCGGTGAAGCAGGTCGCGGCCTTCGCCTCGACGCCGGCCAAGGAACGGACGATTTCGTCCAAACCGCGCGCGGGCGAGAAAATCCCGGTCAACACGCCGACCACCATCCACGGCTTGCTGGAATTCGAGAACGGTGCGGTGGTGACGCTCAACACCAGTTGGGATGTCTGGAGCCATGGTCATGCGCCGATGGAGCTCTATGGCGAGGCCGGATCAGTGTATGTGCCGGATCCCAATTTCTTCGGTGGCGACGTGCGTTTCACCGAGGCGGCGAAACCGGTCAAGAAGCTGCCGAAATGGAAGCATCCGTTCGGCGTCCCGAACGAAATGCATTCGCAAGGAATGATGGCCAACTACCGCACCGCCGGCCTCGCCGACATGGCGCTGGCGATCGCCGAGGGACGGCCGCATCGCTGTTCGATGGAGCTGGCGCTGCACGCCGTCGATGTGATGACCGGCCTGTTGCGCTCGGGCGAAACGGGCAAGTTCGTTGCCATGCAGACGACCTGCGAGCGGCCAGCCGCACTTGGCGTCAAGGAAGCAAAGGACCTGCTGGTCAAGAAGAAGTAGATCGCTGCGATTATCGATAATTTTTACCAGCCCTCTCCCGCTTCCCTTGGGGAGAGGGTAAAGGGTGGGCCGCAGGGCATGGTCATCGCGTTGCGGTGAACCATGCCCAATCCGTTCAGATGCGAGGATTTCCCATGCCCTACGTCGCCGCCGAAAACCGTTACGAGAAAATGCTCTACAACCGCTGTGGGCGGTCCGGCCTGAAGCTGCCCGCGATCTCGCTCGGGCTGTGGCACAATTTCGGCAACGACACGCCGCACAAGACCAAGCAGGCGATCGTGCGCCGGGCCTTCGATCTCGGCATCACGCATTTCGATCTCGCCAACAACTATGGTCCGCCGCCCGGCTCGGCGGAGACTGCCTTCGGTGAAATCCTGCGCACCGATTTCGCCGCCTATCGCGACGAGCTGATCATCTCGACCAAGGCCGGCTACGAGATGTGGCCGGGGCCATATGGCGAGTGGGGCGGGCGCAAATATGTGCTTGCCAGCCTCGACCAGAGCCTGAAGCGGATGGGCCTCGACTATGTCGACATCTTCTATTCGCACCGTTTCGACCCCGATACGCCGCTGGAAGAGACGATGGGCGCGCTCG
>NZ_RZOI01000472.1:0-4945 GCF_004022645.1 Mesorhizobium sp. M4A.F.Ca.ET.020.02.1.1
GGCCGGCTACGACACCAAGGCACCGGGCATGCAGATCTCGCGCTTTTGCGCTTCCGGTCTCGACGCCATCAATTTCGGCGCCGCCAAGATCGCGCAAGGGGCGGACGAGCTCGTCATTGCCGGCGGCGTCGAATCGATGTCGCGCGTCGGCATGGGCATGTCGGGCGGCGCCTGGTTCATGGACCCATCCGTCGGCCTGCCCGGCTGGTTCGTGCCGCAAGGCATTTCGGCCGACCTGATCGCCACCAAGTATGGTTTCAGCCGCGACGACGTCGACGCCTATGCCGTCGAGAGTCAGAAGCGCGCCGCCAAGTCCTGGTCCGAGGGCCGCTTCAAGAATTCCGTTATCCCGATCAAGGATCAGAACGGCCTGACCATCCTCGACCATGACGAGCACATGCGGCCCTCGACCGACATGCAGTCGCTGGCCTCGCTCAACCCGTCCTTCGTCATGCCCGGCGAAATGGGCGGCTTCGATGCGGTTGCCGTGCAAAAGCACCCTGAAGTCGAAGAGGTCAACCACGTCCACCATGCCGGCAACTCGTCCGGCATCGTCGATGGCGCCGCTGCCGTCCTGCTCGGCTCCAAGAAGGCCGGCAAGGCGATGGGCATCAAGCCGCGCGCCCGCATCCGCGCCTTCGCCAACATCGGCTCCGAGCCGGTGCTGATGCTGACCGGCCCGGTCGACGTCACCGAGAAGCTGCTCAAGCGCGCCAAGATGAAGCTGTCGGACATCGACCTGTTCGAGCTCAACGAGGCTTTCGCTTCCGTTGTGCTGCGCTACATGCAGGCCTTCGAGATCCCGCATGACAAGATCAACGTCAATGGCGGCGCGATCGCCATGGGCCATCCGCTCGGTGCCACCGGCGCCATGATCTTCGGCACCGTGCTCGACGAGCTCGAGCGCCGTGACCTGAACACCGCCCTGGTCACGCTCTGCATCGGCGCCGGCATGGGCACCGCCACCATCATCGAACGCGTCTGACGGGGAGAGAGAAGATGAGCTACACCAATTTCACCCTCGACGTCGACGCCGACGGCATTGCGCTGGTCACCTGGAACATGCCGGATCGATCGATGAACGTCTTCACCGAAGAGGTGATGCGGGAGCTTAACGCCATCGTCGACCATGTCGCCGGCGACGCGGCCATCAAGGGCGCGGTCATCACCTCCGGCAAGGATACATTCTCCGGCGGTGCCGACATCACCTTGCTGCAGAAGATGCTGGGCGCCTTCGCTGCCGACAAGGCGAAGGATCTGGGCAAGGCGACCAAGGCCCTGTTCGACAATGCGGGCGTCATGACCGGCCTGTTCCGTAAGGTCGAGACTTCGGGCAAGCCGTGGGTGTCGGCGATCAACGGCACCTGCATGGGCGGTGCCTTCGAACTGTCGCTCGCCTGCCATGGCCGCGTCGCAGCCGATTCCGACAAGGTGAAGATGGCGCTTCCCGAAGTGAAGATCGGCATCTTCCCGGGCGCCGGCGGTACCCAGCGCGTGCCGCGGCTGACCGACCCGCAGCAGGCCCTGCAGATGCTGACCACCGGCCAGACTCTCACGCCGCAGAAGGCCAAGGCGATGGGCCTGATCCACGAGATCGCCGAGCCTTCGAAGCTGGTCGAGGCCGCCAAGGCGATGATCAAGAACGGCCTGAAGCCGGTGGCGCCTTGGGACGAGAAAGGCTTCAAGCTGCCCGGTGGCCCCGTCTATTCGGCGGCGGGCGCCAACCTCTGGCCGCCGGCCATCGCCATCCTGCGTCGCGAGACCTACGGCAACTATCCGGCCGCCGCCGCGATCCTGAAATGCGTCTATGAGGGACTCCTGGTACCCTTCGACACCGCGCTCAAGATCGAGCAGCGCTACTTCACCGAGATCATGCAGACCAGCGAAGCGGCAGCGATGATCCGCTCGCTGTTCGTCTCGCTGCAGGAATTGAACAAGGGCGCGCGTCGCCCGGCCGGCGTGCCGGACACCAAGTTCAAGAAGATCGGCATCCTCGGCGCCGGCTTCATGGGCGCCGGCATCGCCTATGTCACGGCCAAGGCCGGCATTCCCGTCGTGCTGCTCGACCGCGACATGGAGTCGGCAGAAAAGGGCAAGGCGCATTCCGACAGCCTGATTTCTGATCAGGTCAAGAAGGGCCGCGCCAAGCCGGAAGAGAAGGACAAGTTGCTTTCGCTGATCACGCCGACGGCCGACTATGCCGACCTCGCCGGCTGCGATCTGGTGGTCGAGGCCGTGTTCGAGGATTCCGCCGTCAAGAAGAGCGCCACCGAAAAGGCGGAAGCGGTGCTGAAGTCGTCGGCGATCTTCGCCTCCAACACCTCGACCATCCCGATCACCTCGCTGGCGAAGAATTCGGCGCGACCGAAGAATTTTGTCGGCATCCACTTCTTCTCGCCGGTCGACAAGATGATGCTTGTCGAGATCATCCTCGGCAAGAAGACCGGCGACAAGGCGCTGGCGACCGCCATCGATTTTGTCCGCGCCATCAAGAAGACGCCGATCGTCGTCAACGACACGCGCGGCTTCTACGTCAATCGCTGCGTGCTGCGCTACATGTCGGAAGCCTACAAGATGCTGATCGAGGGTGTCCCGGTGGCGATGATCGAGAACGCCGCCAAGGCGGCCGGCATGCCGGTCGGTCCGCTGGCGCTGACCGACGAGACGGCGATCGACCTTGCCCAGAAGATCATGAAGCAGACGATCAGGGATATCGGCGAGAAGGCCGTCGATCCGAAGCAGATGGCGCTGATCAACACCATGGTCGACACGCATGGCCGCTTCGGCCGCAAGAACGGCAAGGGCTTTTACGACTATCCCGCCAAACCTGCCAAGAAGAAGCTGTGGCCTGGCCTCAAGGACCTCTATCCACAGCTCAAGCCGGAGAAGGTCGACTATGAGGAACTGAAGCAGCGCCTGCTGGTCACCATCGCCCTCGAGGCGGTTCGCGTGATGGAGGAAGGCATCGTCACCGATCCGCGCGAGGCCGATGTCGGCTCGATCCTCGCCTTCGGCTTCGCCCCCTTCACCGGCGGCGCGCTGTCCTACATCGACGGTATTGGCGCCAAGCAGTTCGTCAAGATCGCCAAGGCCCTGCAGAAGAAGTACGGCGCCGAGTTCAAGGCGCCGAAGCTGCTGCTCGACATGGCGGAGAAGGGCGAGACCTTCTACCAGCGTTTCGACCCTTACCAGAAGGGCGAGATCAAGCAGGCAGCCTGACGGCCGACGCCGATGTATGTCTGGGCGCGCATGGCGCGCATGATGGCCACGGCGCGAAGCCGTGGCCCGTACCTCGTCGGCGGTGAAAGCCGGCTGGTCTTTCGATGCCTGCCGACCGACATCGATTTCAACAACCATCTCAACAACGCCCGCTACATGATGCTGGCCGATCTCGGCCGCATCGACATCTTCCTGCGCGCCGGCCTCATCGCGCTGGCGCGCAGGAACGGCTGGGCGCCGATGATCGGCGGGCTGCAGGTGGCCTATGTGCGCGAGATCCGGCTGTGGCGGCGCTTCGAGGTGGTGTCCTCGATCGAGACCTGGGAAGGCACCTCGGTCATCGGCAGGCACCGCTTCGTCCTCGATAGTGGCGAAACGGCCGCGCAAATCATGACCACCGGCGGTGTCTACGACCGCCGCGGCCGCCGCTTTCTCGACATTGGCGAGGTGGTCATCGCACTTGGCCGTTCTGCTCAGCCGCGCCCCCCGACCGAGGCCGAGCAGGCATTCATGGCGTCGCACCGGAATTTGCGGGAACTTGCCAAGAAGGCGTGATCGTTGGCGATCCCGCGCACTTCCTCGGTGGACATTGGGGCGGTTGCGCGATAGACAGGAAGAGGCATTTTTTCCTGTTTTGAAGGAGAGCTCGATTGCTCTCGCACGACCGTGTCTGGGCCGCCATCGACGCACTCGCCGAGCGTTATTCGCTGTCGGCGTCAGGTCTGGCAAGGCGCGCCGGTCTCGACTCCACCGCCTTCAACAAGTCGAAGCGCCTGTCCTCGGACGGGCGGCCACGCTGGCCGTCGACCGAATCGCTGGCCAAGATCATCGAGGCCACCGGCGCCTCGCTGGAGGAGTTCACCGGGCTGGTGGAAGGTGATGGCTCGATCCCGGCGTCGCAGGCACGCAGGTCAGCCGTGCCGCTGCTCGGCTTTGCCCAGGCCGGCGCCGGAGGTTTCTTCGACGATGCCGGCTATCCGGCGGGGCAGGGCTGGGATCTGGTTGAATTGCCGGCCAGGGCGACAGCAAGCTCCTATGCGCTGCAGGTGCAGGGCGATTCCATGCTGCCGCTCTACCGCAACGGCGACGTGCTGATCGTCGAGCCGGGCGCTGCCACCCGCAAGGGCGACCGCGTCGTCGTCAAGACCGTTGCCGGTGAGGTGATGGCCAAGGTGCTGGCTCGCCAGACCGTGAAGTCGATCGTGCTGGTCTCCCTCAATCCTGATCATCCTGATCGGGACATCCCGATGCGCGACATCGAATGGGTGGCGCGTATCGTCTGGGCAAGCCAGTAAGTGCGGCTGCTCCGTCTTGCCGTGGCTGTTGCGGCTGTACCAGCGATGGCGTCGCTCGTCGTCACCGGAGGCCGCGCGCTGAACGGCGGTGAAAGCATCGTCACGCTGGACCGCATTGATCCGGTGGCCGAAACCACCGCCGAGCAGGGCGCCGACATGCCGCCCGAAGCGCCGGCCACGGCAGCCCTTCCGCCACCGCAGCCGGTGAAACCTCCCGCCCATTCCAGGACGATCGATCCCGAGGTCGTGGCGCCACCTCAACTCCCTTCCGGGGAGCTTGAGCGTGTCGAGCCGCGCGCGCCGCTGAGCGGCCTGGCGCTGGCAGGCCCGCCCAAGCCGCCCAGGTGGAAAATGCCCGGCGACTGGAACGGGACCAAGCTGTTCCAGCCGGTGGCCGCCGCCGCCGGGCTGATCGAGGCGAAGGGCTATTC
>NZ_RZOI01000473.1:0-4928 GCF_004022645.1 Mesorhizobium sp. M4A.F.Ca.ET.020.02.1.1
GGGCGAGACGATCGAGGCGGCGGTGCGCCGCGAGACGCTGGAGGAGGCCGGCATCCAGCTTGGCCGCGTCGTCTACCACGCCAGCCAGCCCTGGCCTTTCCCCTATTCGCTGATGATCGGGTGCTTCGGCGAGCCGCTCAACGACGACATCCAGGCCGACCTCAACGAGTTGGAAGACTGCCGGTGGTTTTTGCGCGACGAGGTGCGCCTGATGCTGGACAGGGCGCATCCTGGCAATCTGGTCACGCCGCCCAAGGGTGCGATCGCGCACCATCTCATCCGCGCCTGGGTCGATGCCGAATAGCTGAATGAGGGAAAGCGAAAGATGATCCGTCACACAGTCGTGTTCACGCTGAAGCATGCGCCGCATTCGCTGGAGGAAAAGCGCTTCCTCCATGACGCCAGGAAGATCCTGACCGGGATCAAGGGTGTCACGCATTTCGAGCAGTTGCGGCAGGTCAGCCCCAAGAACGACTACCGCTTCGGCTTCTCGATGGAGTTCGCCGACCAGGCTGCCTACACAAGGTACAACGAGCACCCCGACCACGTCGCTTTTGTCCGCGATCGCTGGGTGCCCGAGGTCGAGGCGTTCATGGAGATCGACTACGTGCCGCTCGGCTGGAGTTGATATCCAGTCACTGCGAACGACCGCGTTCGATCCAGAGTGGCCATTGCGAAGCTATCGAGCACGAAACTCACCTTCTGGCGGTCTTTGGAGAATGGTTTCGATCTCAGCCATCACGGTCTCCGACAGCGGCCCAAATTCCATGGCCGCGGCGTTCTCGACAGCCTGCTCGGGGGTTTTTGCGCCGGGGATGGGGTGAATGTTGCCACCTTTCGATAGCAGCCAGCACAAGGCACCCTGACCGAGCGTCCGCCCGCCAGCGGTGAGCAAATCGCGGATAGCATCAATCTGCTCTGTCAACTCGGAACGGGCGCGCGACGCTTCAAAATATACCTGCCAATCCGCGGGAACCGACCTGACGTCGTCTGGCGGAACGGTCCGTCCATCCGAGAATTTGCCTGTTAGCACGCCCATGGCGAGTGGCGACCGGGTCAGCTGCGCCAAACTGTTATCATATGCGGCTTTGCACATTGAGGGTGCATCGAAGAAAACGTTCATCGAGTGCTGGACCGTTGAAAAGCCGCTCCGGTCAGCGAACGCCTGGACGCTTGATGGAAAGTCGGTGCTCCAGCCGTAGCTTCGAATGTCTCCGGCTCGAACAAGCTGCTCCAAAACCTCAAACGCCGGTTCCGCATGTTCGATCGAGAGATCGTTCAAGTGGAGCAACATCACGTCGATGCCGTCTCGGCCCAGTCGGCGAAGGCTCTCACCAACCGACCAGCGCACATATTCGGGATCGAACCTAGAGCCAGTCATCTGGCGGGAGGCCGGATCGAAGGAATGGCCGAATTTCGACACGATAACTGCCTCCGAACGGCCTGAGAGCGCCTCGCCCAAAAGCTCCTCCGAGTGCCCGGCGCCATACACCGCCGACGTATCGAAGAGCCGAACTCCACCATCCCATGCCGCATGAATGGTTTTTACGGATTCGCGGTCGTCCGCGCCGGAATACCCGACCGGGGTCTCGCCTGACCAAAAGTGACCGCCGATTGCCCAGCAACCCATGCCAATGCGCGATCCCAAGTGAATTTTCGCTGCCATAAAATATGTTCTCCGCTGGCTGTCCGGTCTTGATATGGCGCCAGATCAATCTCAGATGGGAGTCTTCAAAAATGAAGAGGGTTTTGCATGAATGAAATGACTGTCGACTGGTCGGATCTGAGAATCTTTCTGGCAGTCGCGCGCGAAGGAAGCCTTTCATCCGCAGCGAAGGCTGTCGGCCAGAGTGCGGCAACGCTGAGCCGACATATCGTCGATCTTGAGCGGGCGTTGGGCGCCGAGTTGTTCTCTCGACTGCCATCCGGCTACGAGTTGACCGCAGCAGGTCGAGCGCTGACATCCCAGGCGGAGACCATTGAGCAGCGGTTCCTTGATATCACAAGGGCGTTTTCACGACGAAACGCGTCGGCGCCCATCCGTGTGTCCGCGGGCACCTGGATGACGTGGTACCTGGCCCGCAACATTGAGAAACTGGGCGTGACCGACCGGAGTATCGTCTTCAGCGCCGTTGAGGAGGTGCAGAACATCGGCAGGCGCGAGGCGTTGATCGGGATTCGAAATCGCAGGCCGTCCGAGCCAGGACTCGCGGCTCGCAGGACAAAGACCGTAGCATTTGCTCCCTATTCACACCCGAATGCCGTTCGAAAATCTGATTGGATCGCGGCTACGGTGAACACACCATCAGCAATCTGGGTGCGCGCCAACAAACGAGATCAAATCCGCTTTGAGGTCACTCAGCCGCGCTCACTCCTTGACCTCGCGCTTGCTGGCGCTGGCCATGTGGTGCTGCCCTGTTTCGTTGGCGACGCCCACACCGATCTGGTTCGCACGGATGACGTGATCGAGGAACTGTCACATGAACAATGGCTGGTGGTGCACGGCGATGATCGCAAGTTGCCGGAGGTGCGCGCGACGATCGACAAGATCGCACGGCTGATTGGCTCGGATCGAGCCTTCGACACCAAGCGTTGAAACGAGAGTGTTAGTCGGCCACCTTCCATTGCTCGCGCGACGCGCTTGCCGGATAGACGCCGAGGATGCGCATCTCACGCGAGAAGAAGCGCAGCTCGTCGAGCGCCAGCTTGACCAGCGGATCGTCCGGGTGACCCTCGATGTCGGCATAGAACAGCGTCGCGGTGAAGGCGCCGAGCTGGTAGCTCTCGAGCTTGGTCATGTTGATGCCGTTGGTGGCGAAGCCGCCCATCGCCTTGTAGAGCGCCGCCGGCACGTTGCGGACGCGGAAGATGAAGGTGGTCATCATCCTGGCGTCGGCCGAAGGGCGCTCGGCCCATTGCTTGTTCTTTGTCAGCACGACGAAGCGGGTTACGTTGCTGTCCGTGTCCTCGACGTTCTTCTCGATGATGTCGAGGCCGTAAAGCTCCGCTGCGAGCGCCGGCGCGAGCGCCGCCATGGTGCGGTCCTTGACCTCGGAGACCATCTTCGCCGAGCCCGCCGTGTCGCCGGCGACGACCGGCTTCCAGCCATTCTTGCGGATGTATTTGCGGCACTGGCCGAGCGCATGGATGTGGCTGTGCACGGTCTTGATCGCTTCGCGCTGCACGCCCGGCAGCACCATCAACTGGAAATGGATCGGCAGGAAATATTCGCCGACGATGTGCAGCCGCGATTCCGGCAGGAGATGATGGATGTCGGCGACACGGCCGGCGATCGTGTTCTCGATCGGGATCATGGCGAGCTCGGCCTTGCCGGTCTCGACCGCGACGAAGGCATCCTCGAAGGTCGGGCACGGCAACGGCTCCATCGACGGGAACATGTTGCGGCAAGCAGTGTCGGAATTGGCGCCCGGCTCGCCCTGGAAGGATATTCTGTTGGTCTTTTCAGGCATGCCTAATATCTCAGGTTGAAAGGATTTCCCTGGCGCGCTCCAGGTCGTCGGGCGTGTCGACGCCGAGCGGCACGGATTGCACGATCTCGGCATCGATGCGCATGCCGGCCTCCAGCGCCCGCAACTGCTCCAGCCGCTCGCGTCGTTCCAGCGGCGACGGCTTCAGCGCGACGAAGCGCTCCAGCGCGGCACGCCGATAGGCGTAGAGGCCGATATGGTGATAGAGCGGCCCCTCGCCCCAGGGCGCGGTGGCGCGGGAGAAATAGAGCGCCCTGAGCCGTGTCGCAGACAGCGGCGAGCCGACGATCTTGACGACGTTCGGATTGGTCTTCTCCTCGTCGCGGACGATCTCGACGCCGAGTGTGGCGATGTCGACCGATTTGTCCTCGAGCGGCCTCAGCGACGCGCGGATGATCTGCGGATCGATGGTCGGCAGGTCGCCCTGCACGTTGACGATGGTTTCGACCTTTTTCTCCGGATCGAGCACTGTTAGCGCCTCGAAAATGCGGTCGGAGCCGGACTGGTGATCGTCACGGGTCATCACGGCCTCAAAGCCGTGCGCGCGCACGGCCTCCGCCACGGCCTCGGTGTCTGTCGCCACCACGACCCGGCCAAGCCCGGCCTCGGCGCCGCGGCGGGCGACATGGACGATCATCGGCACGTCAAAAATGTCGGCCAGCGGCTTGCCCGGCAGGCGGGTCGAGGCCATGCGGGCCGGGATCAGGATGAGCGTTGACATCGGTGCGACGGGGCGTTGCAAAAGAGGGCTGGCGAAAGTGGCAAAAGGTCTCACTGGAAGCGCCCTTATAGGTGTTGCAACGCCGGAGCAAAAGACCTAGTTTCCGCCCGATTTGACCGGGCTGAGAGGTCGGTTCTGGACACCGACGGACGGAGTGGACGGATCGGTCCGCCGGAAAAGGGAGCAAGGGGCGTATGGATTCCAACGAAGTCAACAAGCTGCTCGCCGGTCTCCTTGGCACCGTCTTTGTCGTCTTCTCGGTCGGCATCGTCTCCGACGCGCTGTTTGCGTCGCCCGCGCCCGAGAAGCCCGGCTTCGCCATCGAGGCGGCAGAGCCCGCCGAAGGCGCCGCCGCCGCCCCGGCCGCGGAAGCCAAGCCGATCGCCGACCTGCTCGCCACCGCCAATGTCGAGGCGGGCGCGGCCGTGTTCAAGAAATGCCAGGCCTGCCATTCCGGCGAGAAGGGTGGTCCGAACAAGGTCGGCCCCGATCTCTGGGACATTATCGACCGACCCGTCGCCGAGCATGAGGGCTTCGCCTATTCAGCCGGCATGAAGGATTTTTCCAAGGGCGGCGCCGAGAAGTGGACGTACGACAACCTCAACCATTTCATCACTTCGCCGAAGAAGTTCGTCAAGGGCACGGCGATGGGCTTTGCCGGCCTGCCGAAGGACGAGGACCGCGCCAACGTGATCGCCTATCTGCGTACGCTGTCCGAC
>NZ_RZOI01000474.1:0-4926 GCF_004022645.1 Mesorhizobium sp. M4A.F.Ca.ET.020.02.1.1
GGCCAGGGCAGCACTCCGACGGGCGGCAGGATGAGCGAATAGGCGAAGATCTGGCGCCTGGTGGATGGCTGTCCGGCGACATTCGGCATCATCGGGATGCCGGCGCGCTGATAGTCCTCGGACTTGAAGAGCGCGAGCGCCCAGAAATGCGGCGGTGTCCACAGGAAGATGATCAGGAACAGGATCAGGCTTTCCAGGCTGATATTGCCGGTCACTGCCGCCCAGCCGATGACGGGCGGGATGGCCCCGGCGGCGCCGCCGATGACGATGTTCTGAGGCGTCCAGCGCTTCAGCCACATGGTGTAGATGACGGCGTAGAAGACAATCGTGAAGGCCAGAAGCGCGGCCGACAGCCAGTTGACCAGCACGCCCAGCGTCATCACCGACAGCACCGACAGCACCAGGCCGAAACTCAGCGCTTCGCCAGGCGTGACGCGGCCGGCCGGAACCGGACGGTCTTTGGTCCTGGTCATCACCCGATCGATGTCGGCGTCGTACCACATGTTGAGCGCGCCGGAAGCGCCAGCGCCGATAGCGATCGACAGGATGGCGATCACCGCCAGCAGCGGATTGATGGTGACGGGCGCCGCGACCAGGCCGACAAAGGCGGTGAACACCACCAACGACATGACGCGCGGCTTCAGGAGAGCGAAGAAATCGCCCGCCGTCGCTTCCGACATGCGAAAGCCCGCTTCGTCAATCAATCTCTCGTCGACAAGGGCCATGCGTACTTAAAGTCCATCATTCCGTTGGCCAAAACCGCCGGACGAGCCGGCGGTCTCGTATTCGCGCGGAACCGCCGCCTACTTGATCTTCGGCAACTGTTCCCACTGGTGGAACGGCGGCGGCGACGGCAGCTGCCATTCGAGCGTGGTCGCACCCTCGCCCCACGGATTGGCGCCGGCCACCCGCTTCTTCTGGAACGCCTCGAACACGCCATAAAGGAAGATCACGACGCCGACGGCCGAAATGTAGGAACCGTAGGACGACACCATGTTCCAGCCGGCGAAGGCATCCGGATAGTCGATGTAGCGGCGCGGCATGCCCGACAGGCCGAGGAAATGCTGCGGGAAGAAGATCAGGTTGACGCCGACGAAGGTGACCCAGAAGTGGGTGTTGGCGATGACGGGCGAGTACATGTAGCCGGTCATCTTCGGGAACCAGTAATACCAGCCGGCGAAGATGGCGAAGACGGCGCCGAGCGACAGCACGTAGTGGAAGTGCGCGACGACATAGTAGGTGTCGTGCAGCGGGCGATCGAGACCGGCATTGGCGAGCTGGACGCCGGTGACGCCGCCCAGCGTGAACAGAAAGATGAAGCCGATCGCCCACAGCATCGGGGTCTTCAGCGAGATCGACCCGCCCCACATTGTGGCGACCCAGGAGAAGATCTTCACGCCCGTCGGCACCGCGATGACCATGGTGGCGAAGACGAAGTAGCGCTGCGTGTCGAGCGACAGGCCGGTCGTGTACATGTGGTGCGCCCAGACGATGAAGCCGACGGCGCCGATCGCGACCATGGCGTAGGCCATGCCGAGGTAGCCGAACACCGGCTTCTTCGAGAAGGTCGAGACGATGTGGCTGACGATGCCGAAGCCCGGCAGGATCAGGATGTAGACTTCCGGGTGACCGAAGAACCAGAACAGGTGCTGGAACAGGATCGGGTCACCGCCGCCATCCGGCGTGAAGAAGGTGGTGCCGAAATTGCGGTCGGTGAGCAGCATGGTGATGCCGCCGGCCAGGACCGGCAGCGACAAAAGCAGCAGGAAGGCGGTGATCAGCACCGACCAGGCAAACAGCGGCATCTTGTGCAGGGTCATGCCCGGCGCGCGCATGTTGAAGATGGTGGTGATGAAGTTGATGGCGCCGAGGATCGAGGAGGCGCCGGCGATGTGCAGCGACAGGATCGCCAGGTCCATGGCCGGTCCAGGCTGGCCGGATGTCGACAGCGGCGGATAGATCGTCCAGCCGCCGCCGACGCCAAAGGCGCCCGGCGCGCTCGGCACGAACATCGAGGTGAGCAGCAGGATCAGGGCCGGCGGCAGCAGCCAGAAGGAGATGTTGTTCATGCGCGGGAAGGCCATGTCCGGCGCGCCGATCATGATCGGCACCATCCAGTTGGCGAAGCCGCCGATCAGCGCCGGCATGACCATGAAGAAGATCATAATCAGCGCGTGTGCGGTGGTGAAGGCATTGTACATGCTCTTGCCGCCGTCGAGCGCCGCGTCGCCGCTCATGCCGTAGACCATCTGCGCCAGACCGGTGAAGATCTGGATGCCCGGCTCCTGCAGCTCCATGCGCATGACGACCGACAGCGCGCCGCCGATGATGCCGGCGCAGATCGCGAAGATCAGATAGAGCGTGCCGATGTCCTTGTGATTGGTCGAATAGACCCAGCGGACCCAGCCATGATAGGGCTTGTGGTCGTGATCGTCGTGAGCTGCAGCCTCTGCCATGTTCCGCTCCGTTCCCTGATCTTTCCTGGCCGCGGCATCAGTTGCCGGCAGCCGCTACCTTGTCTTGAGCATCGACCTCGGCCATCAGCGCCTTGTTGGCGCCGGGCAGGTCGGCCCTGGCTGCGGCCAGCCAGGTGTTGTACTGCGCGTCGGAGACGACGCGGATGGCGATCGGCATGAAGGCGTGGTCCTTGCCGCACAGCTCCGAGCACTGGCCGTAGTAGAGGCCTTCCTTCTCGGCCTTGAACCAGATCTCGTTGATGCGGCCGGGCACGGCGTCGGTCTTGACGCCGAAGGACGGCATGGCGAAGGCATGGATCACGTCGGTCGCCGTCACCAGGACGCGGGTCATGGTGTTGACCGGCACGACCAGTTCGTTATCGACGGCGAGCAAGCGCGGATAGAGCTTGCGGTCTTCCTTGCCGGCGGCGGCGCGGTCGGCGTCCTGGAGGATAGCGGAGTTGAAGGAGAGCGTCTTGTCGAGCTGGTATTCGTAGTCCCAGTTCCACTGGTTGGCGGTCGCCTTGAGCGTCAGCTTGGCTTCCTCCGGCGGCGTGTACTGCGCGGTGAGCAGCTGGAACGAGGGGATGGCCAGGCAGAGCAGGATGACAACCGGCCCGACCGTCCAGATCACCTCGATCAGCGTGTTGTGGCTGGTGCGCGACGGCACCGGATTGACGCTGGCGCGGAACTTCAGGATGCAATAGGCGAGCAGGAACAGTACGAACAGCGTGATCGGCACGATGAACCACAGCGTGTAGTGCTCGAACCAGGTCACCTGCCGCATGATGTCTGTGACGGCGGGCTGGAAGGTCATCTCCCAGGGCTGCGGCTGGGCCGCATGGGCGGATGCGCCGGCAAAGACAGCGACGGCGGCAGCGGCGCTTGCTAGGAATTTTCTCATCGCCCTCATCATCTCCCATTTTCTCGCGGCCGTATGCGCAAGAATATCGAATAGCGCCGGGACGGGAATCCCGGACAGTCCCAAGGCTGGTTCAAACCATACTCTAATTGCCTCCGCAAGAAAGGAGCGGAGGAAACCGTGCGGCATTTTTGCGCGCAAGTGCGACCACGCCTTCGGGACGGCAAAGCGGCCTCTGCCGATCACCGGCGCGTGATCGGCAGTGAACGCTCCGGACCCGCGCGCCGCACGGTCGCAATTCGGGCGAATTTGGCTTGGAAAAGCGCTGAATTGCCCATGTCCGGGCGGGCTGGCGGCGGTCTCGTCCTTTACTTGGCTGTCGCTCGGCTTCAAAGTGCCGTGATTCGCAATGGAGCCGTCATGAGACCCTGGCTTTCGAGAACCTTGGCGAAGGTCATCTTTCTCGCCGCCTTGCTTGGCGCCTGCCTGTCCGGCACGGGCGCATCGTACGCCGCACAGGCCAATGCTGCGCAGCAGCCGAGCGGCACTGTGCGCTCGACGCATGGCGCGTGGTCGATCATCTGCGACACGCCGGCCGGCGCGACGTCGGAGCAATGCG
This sequence comes from Mesorhizobium sp. M4A.F.Ca.ET.020.02.1.1, assembly GCF_004022645.1. Lineage (NCBI taxonomy): Bacteria > Pseudomonadati > Pseudomonadota > Alphaproteobacteria > Hyphomicrobiales > Phyllobacteriaceae > Mesorhizobium > Mesorhizobium sp. M4A.F.Ca.ET.020.02.1.1. The sequence continues at coordinate 3,938 of NZ_RZOI01000474.1, forward strand.
TGATGATGCAGAACGTCGTCGCCGAGGACCGGCCGGAGATGGGGCTGTCGGTGGTCGTTTTGCGCACCGCCGACAACAAGGCGGAGATCCTGCGTGTGCTGGCCCCGCTCGGCGTTCTCCTGCCCAACGGGCTTGGCCTCAATGTCGATGGCAAGGACATCGGGCGGGCCTATTTCGTACGCTGCTTCCAGGACGGCTGCTATGCCGAGGTGATCCTCGAAAAGCCGCTCCTCGACACGCTGAAGACCGGCACCTCGGCCACCTTCATCGTCTTCCAGACGCCGGAAGAAGGCATCGGCATTCCTGTCGACCTCAAGGGTTTCGCCGACGGTTTTGCCGCGCTCCCCTGATCCTAGCCGGGCAGGCTGCGACGACGGCGGTGGCCTGACACCGGTGTGATCGGGCCTGTTGCCGATTGTCTCGGCGCGCCTTCGCCCCTACATGGGGGAACGACCAATCCTCCCGCGGACGGACCTGCCATGAACAGCCTGATCGGCCAATTCGACATTTCCGGCGATCGCCTGAAGAAGATCGTCGCCGAGACCATCAACGGCGCCGACGATGGCGAACTGTTCCTCGAATACAGCGAAAGCGAGGCGCTGATGTTCGACAATGGCCGGCTGAAGACCGCGAACTTCAACACCGACCAGGGTTTCGGATTGCGCGCTGTCGCCGGCGAGGCCAGCGGCTATGCGCATTCGAGCGATCTTTCGGAAGCCTCGCTGCTGCGCGCCGCGGACGCCGTCTCGGCGGTCAAGGGCGGCTATTCCGGGACGCTCGCCGCGGCACCCGCCCGCACCAACCGCCATCTCTATGGCGAGGAAAACCCGATCCCCTCGCCTTCCTTCGAAGCCAAGGCGAAGCTTCTGCAGGAGATCGATGCCTGGCTGCGCGCCGAGGATCCGCGCGTGCGACAGGTGACGGCTTCGCTGGCGGCGTCCTGGCAGCATGTCGAGATCGTGCGCGCCGACGGCCAGATGGTGCGCGAG
>NZ_RZOI01000475.1:0-4922 GCF_004022645.1 Mesorhizobium sp. M4A.F.Ca.ET.020.02.1.1
GTCGAGCGAGGGGCTGACGATGAGGTCCGGCACGTAGCCAATCAGCGTGTGCCGGCCGAGCTCGGCCGGCGTCGTCGGCAAGCTATGGGCCTCGGCATAGGCGCGCGAGGCGAACAGGCCGAGCGTGTAGTCGACCAGCTTGCCCGCCACCAGCCGGCCCTCGGTCGGGCGTTCGACGGTGATGGCGATGTCGGCCTCGCGCCTGGACAGCGAGAAGGAGCGCGGCACCGGCACCAGCTGGATGGTGAGCTCGCGGTGAAGGGCGGTCAGTTCTCCCAGCCGTTTCGCCAGGAAGGCAACGCCAAAACCGTCGGGCGCGCCGATGCGCACCGTGCCCGAGATATCGTCGCCTTCGCCGGCAACGGTCGAGCGCGCGGCGATCATGTCGCTCTCCATGCGCTCGGCTATGTCGAGGAAGCGTTCGCCGGCCGGTGTCAGCTCGCTGCCCGTGGTCAGGCGGCGGAAAAGCTTCGTCCGCAGCGCCTCCTCGAGCGCCGCGATCCGGCGCGAGACGGTGGCGTGGTTGAGCTCCAGGCGTTTCGCCGCGCCGAGGATCTGGCCGGCGCGCGCCACGGCGAGAAAGATGCGGACGTCATCCCAGTTCATACCGGATGGTCCGGATTAGTCGCGAGCGCTGCCTTTGCCGCCTGTCCCCTTTGTCCAGCCTGCAATCTTCGATCCCTTTCAGCAACTCGCCATTTGCGACAATTAATGCACAGCTGCCCATCGTTGTCTATTTTTTGCACAACGGTTGCGTTTTCGCTCGCGTTGCCTTCGCTCCGGCAAAGGCGGACAATGCGCCATCATCAAAACACAGGGAGAGAAACCATGATCGATTACGGTCATTTCATCGGCGGCAAGCGTGTCGCCGGGACCAGCGGCCGCAAGCAGGACGTGATGCAGCCGATGGACGGTTCCGTGCGCGGCACGGTGGCGCTGGCTTCGCAGGCGGAACTGCGCGCGGCTGTCGAGAACGCCAAGGCGGCGCAGCCCCAGTGGGCGGCCACCAACCCGCAGCGGCGCGTGCGCGTGCTGATGAAGTTCCTCGAACTGGTGCAGCGCGACTATGACGAACTGGCCGACATCCTGGCGCGCGAGCATGGCAAGACGATCGCCGACGCCAAGGGCGACATCCAGCGCGGCCTGGAAGTGGTCGAGGTCTGCATCGGAGCGCCGCACATGATGAAGGGCGAGTTCACCGACGGCGCCGGCCCCGGCATCGACGTCTACTCGATGCGCCAGCCGCTCGGCGTCGTCGCCGGCATCACGCCGTTCAATTTCCCGGCGATGATCCCGCTGTGGAAGATTGCGCCGGCGATCGCATGCGGTAACGCCTTCATCCTGAAGCCTTCCGAGCGTGATCCGGGCGTGCCGATCCGCATTGCCGAACTGTTCATCGAGGCCGGCCTGCCGGCCGGCATCCTCAATGTCGTCAACGGCGACAAGGAAGTCGTCGACGCCATCCTCGACGATCCCGACATCAAGGCCGTCGGCTTCGTCGGCTCGACGCCGATCGCCCACTACATCTATTCGCGTGGCACCGCGGCCGGCAAGCGCGTGCAGTGCTTCGGCGGTGCCAAGAACCACATGATCATCATGCCCGACGCCGACCTCGACCAGACGGTCGACGCGCTGATCGGCGCCGGCTACGGCTCGGCCGGCGAGCGCTGCATGGCGATCTCGGTGGCGGTTCCGGTCGGCAACGACACCGCCAACCGGCTAATGGAAAAGCTCATACCGCGCGTCGAAAGCCTGAAGGTCGGCCCGTCGACAGATTCGTCCGCCGATTTCGGCCCGCTGGTGACGGCGCAGGCGCTGGAGCGCGTCAAGGGCTATGTCGATCTCGGCGTCAAGGAAGGTGCCAAGCTCGTCGTCGACGGTCGCGGCTTTACGATGCAGGGCTACGAGAACGGCTACTATATGGGCGGCTGCCTGTTCGACAATGTGACGGCCGACATGCGCATCTACAAGGAAGAGATCTTCGGGCCGGTGCTCTCGGTGGTGCGCGCGCCGACCTATGAGAACGCCATCAAGCTCGCCAACGATCACGAGATGGGCAATGGCGTCGCCATCTTCACCCGCGACGGCGATGCCGCGCGTGACTTCGCCTCGCGTGTCCAGGTCGGCATGGTCGGTGTTAACGTGCCGATCCCGGTGCCGATCGCCTACTACACCTTCGGTGGCTGGAAGGCGTCGTCCTTCGGCGATCTCAACCAGCACGGCCCGGATGCGTTCCGCTTCTACACCAAGACCAAAACGGTCACCTCGCGCTGGCCGTCCGGCATCAAGGACGGCGCCGAGTTCGTCATCCCGACGATGAACTGACCGGACGTCTCCTGGTTTGCGCGTCCTCGCCGCGATGCGGCTGCGGGCGCGCGGCAGGCATCAAGGACGGCGCCGAGTTCGTCGTCCCGACGATGAACTGATCCAAGAATCGGGAGATGATCAGAGGAAGGCCCGGGTCGTATCCGGGCCTTTTTCGGATTTTTGCCGATACGCTTGTTCGCGAATCTACAAAGTGGATGGAACCAAGCGGGTGCCCTCCGTCTTAGCCTATATCCCTGCCAAGGTGCAGGCCAATCAAACAGCGCCGGTTGCAGCCGGGGTTCTCGTCTGGCGCGAGGAGGTGTCAGATGGCACGATATCTCGTGGCAACGACGGTCGTTGCCGCCGCCGCGATGTTCGCGGCAGCCGGCCAGTCAAACGCGGCCGGGCAATGCGCGGCGCGGACCGACATCATCAAGGCGCTGGGCGAGAAGTTCCATGAAAGCGAGACCGCGCGCGGCCTGGTCAACCGCAGCGTCATCCTCGAGGTTTTCGTTTCCGAACAGGGCACCTGGACCATCCTGGCAACCGACACGCACGGGCTGAGTTGCGTTATTTCGGCCGGGGAAGGCTGGGACCATACAACGCAAGTGGCCGCGCTGCCGGGTACCTGAGCACGCTTCTGCTTTGCTAGCATTAGAATCGGCAAGCGCCTGACGAGGCACCCGCTTGCGCTTTGCCGTTGCCGTCACCATATATGGAACATAATGGGAACATCCAGAAGTTCCCATTAGTGGCAGACCGGAACGCAGAAAGGAACGACGCGATGATGACGTCGGAACCGGCCTGGGTGGCTCCGGCAAAATGAGGCTGTCTCCTTTTGCCGGGACGCGATGGCAAAAGGAGGTGCCCCATGGCACGCAAGTCCTTTTTGGGTTGGGTGAGAAACCTGGTCCTCGCCGGCGCGCTGGCGATGGGTACGAACAGCTCGGGCGCTCAATACCAGCACTGTGTCAAGCATAGCGCTCTGGTTGCCCATCTAAGCGAGAATTTCCAGGAACGGCAGTTTGCCTTCGGGTTGATCGGCCAGGTCGCGATCATGGAAGTGTTCGTCGGCCAGAGCGGAACCTGGACCATCATCGTCACCGACGTCGACGGCACGAGCTGCATCATCGCGGCCGGCAACAGTTGGGAAAGCGTGGCTGCGCCGACCGGCCATGACGCGCGATACTGAGATCGGGAGCGCTCAGCGCGTGGCGGCGACCTCCGCATGGCCGCGCAGCAACGCCATCAGGCGCTTGGCATCCTTGGCGGCGGCTTCCTCGTCGCCGGCGAGGATCGAGCGGATCAGCGCGACGTGGTGCTCGGCCGATTCGGCAAGGCCGGTATCCGACTTGTAGCGGAACCAGAAACGTCGGCTGTGCGTCTGCAGGGGCGCCGCCACCCGCGCGGCGAAGGGGTTGTCGGCGGCCAGCGCGAGTGCCTCGTCGAGCGCCTTGTCGGCCTGGATGAAGGCCAGCACATTGCCCGAGATGACCGCCTTCTGCATGGCAAGCGCGGCGTCATGAAACAGGTCCGCCGCCTCGCGGGTGACGAAGCGGGCGGCCGAACGCGCCAGCACCACCTCGACGCCACGCCTGGCATCGATCACGCGCAGCCAGTCTCCGGGATGAAGCGGCGCGATCGCGATGCCGGCGCGGGGCCTGACGTCGAGCAGACCCTCCCAGGCCAGACGCTGGATCGCCTCGCGCACCGGCGTGCGGCCGAGCCCGAGACGCTCGATCAGCGCGCCCTCGGTGACGAAGCTCGCCGGCGCCAGCTCGAGCGTGACGATCATATGCTCGAGCGCGCGATAGGCCTTCGCAGCCGCGGGCTCGAAATGAGATATATCTTCCAACAGAGCCATCGCGTCTCCTGATATATTTTCCATATATCATAACGGATTCCGCATTGATAGACCGTTTCTTACTAGATATATCACTGATATATCAGATTGGAGACGCTGCCATGTGGACTGGAGTTTTTCCCGCCGTCACGAGCAAATTCACCGAGGACGACCGTCTCGATCATGCCGAAATGGAGCGCTGCTACGCGCTGCAGATGGAGGCCGGCTGCGACGGCATCATCGTCTGCGGCTCGCTCGGCGAAGGGCCGATGCTGTCGCATGACGAGAAGATCGAGGTGCTCAAGACGGCGCAGAAGGTCGCCGGAGGGAAGCCGGTGCTGCTCACCGTGAACGAGCCCGGCACCCGCGAGGCGGCAAGCATCGCGCGCCGTGCCGGGCAGGCCGGGGCCAGCGGGCTGATGGTGGTTCCCAGCCCGATCTACCATACCGACCCGGAAGAGACGGTCGCCGCCCTGCGCGCCGTGGCCGATGCCGGCGACCTGCCGGTCATGATCTACTCGAACCGGCTGGCGTACCGGGTCGACGTCACAGTCGACCAGATGGAGGAGCTGGCGTCCGACGCGCGCTTCGTCGCCATCAAGGAATCCTCCGACGACATCCGTCGCTCGACGGAGATCATCAACCGGCTCGGCGACCGCTACGATCTGTTCACTGGCGTCGACAATCTTGCCTTCGAGGCACTGTCGGTCGGGGCCGTCGGCTGGGTGGCGGGGCTGGTCACCGCCACCCAGCCGACGGCCCCGACCGACAG
>NZ_RZOI01000476.1:0-4894 GCF_004022645.1 Mesorhizobium sp. M4A.F.Ca.ET.020.02.1.1
ATGGCGGCTGGTATGAGGGCACCATCCGCACCGAATCGGCCGGCGAAAACGGCAAGTGGGGCGTCTATCCGATGCCGAGCCTGACCGCCGACGGCCCGCGCGCCGCCAATCTCGGCGGCTCGTCGCTGGCCATCACCTCGGCCTCGAAGAACAAGGAAGCGGCCTACGCCTATCTGAAATACACGCTGGAGACCAATGAAGGCCAGATCACCATGCTGAAGGATTTCGGCCTGGTGCCGTCGCTGATCTCGGCGCTCGACGACCCCTATGTCTCGCAAGGCCTGCCTTACTGGGGCGGCCAGGCGGTGTGGAAGGATATCCTCGCCACCCTGCCCAAGGTGGTGCCGAGCCGCGGCACTCAATTCCAGAGCGATGCCGAGCTCATCATGCGCGCGGTGCAGACCAAATATCTGGGCGGCGGCTATCCGGACGCCAAGGCGGCGCTCGACGACGCCGCCAACCAGATCGCCTCGGCGACCGGCCTGCCGGTGAAGTAGTCAGCCAGTTTCCTTCTTCCCGTTAACGGGGAGAAGGTGCCCGAAGGGCGGATGAGGGGCAGCGCCAAGATCAACAATTGGCGCTGCTTTCGCAAAACCCCAAGCGTAACACTGCGCCCATCAAGAAGGCGCGACAGGAAACAGAAAGGGAGGAAACGATGCGCCATCAGAACGCCACGGCTTACCGTTTCCTCACGCCCTATCTGCTGATCTTTTCCATCTTCTGGGTCTGGCCGATCATCAGCTCGTTCCTGATCTCCTTCCAGGCGACGCGCACCGTGCCGTGGCGCTTCGCGCCGACCTTCAACTGGGGCCGGCTGATCGGCGACCCGGCCTTCTACAACGCGCTGAAGAACACGCTGCTCATCCTGGTCATCCAGGTGCCGGTGATGATCTCGCTGGCCATCGTCATGGCGGTGCTGTTGAATTCGCCACTGCTGAAAGTCCGCGGCCTCTACCGCTTCGCCTTCTTCGCCCCGGTGGTGGTCGGCGAGGTCGCCTATTCGGCGGTGTTCCGGCTGATGTTCAACCTCAATTTCGGCATCATCAACAAGCTCTTGAACAGCGTCGGCCTGCCCAGCGTCGACTGGTTCTCCAACGTCACCCCGGCGATGGCGCTGATCATGATCGCGGTGACCTGGCGCTGGGCCGGCTACAACGCCATCATTCTGCTGGCCGGCCTGCAGTCCATCCCGGACGATGTCTATGAGGCGGCCACGCTCGACCGCGTCAGCAAGGTCAAGCAGTTCTTCTACATCACCCTGCCGCTGTTGAAGCCGATCATCGTCTTCTGCGCCGTGCTGTCGATCATCGGCACCATGCAGCTGTTCACCGAGCCGTTCCTGATCACCGAACGCGGCGGCCCCGGCGGCGGCACCGAGACGCTCGGCCTGTTGCTCTACCGCCAGGGCTTCCGCTCGCTGAATTTCGGCTACGCCTCGGCCGTCGCCTACACCATGGCGGGGCTCGCCATCGCCATCACCCTGGTGCAGCTCTGGCTGACGAGGGACCCGAAATGACCTCGCGCTCGCAAAGCCGGCTCGGTCGCGCAATCGCACTGCATCTCTTCCTGACGCCGCTGGCGGTGATCTGGCTGTTTCCGCTGTGGATGATGGTGGTGTTCTCGACCATGCCCGACAACGGCATCTTCAGCCCCGGCATCGAGCTTCTGCCGCACGACAATTTCATCGACAATGTCAACAATCTGCAGCGCGACACCAATTTCGTCGGCGCCATCGGCATCTCGGTTTCGGTGGCGGTGACCTACACCTTCCTGTCGGTGCTGCTTACCTCGATGGCCGGCTGGGCGCTGGCGCGCTACCAGTTTGTCGGCAAGGGCGCGGTGGTGGCGATCATCCTCGGCACCATCACACTGCCCTATTCGGTGGTGCTGATCCCGCAGTTCATCATGGTGGCGCGCGACTTCCAGCTCGCCAACACCTGGATCGCGCTGATCGTGCCGCCGCTGTTCAATTCGCTCGGCGTGCTCTTCATGCGGCAGGCCTTCTCGATGATGCCGGCAGATCTGTTCGACGCCGCCCGGGTCGAGGGCGTCAAGGAGTGGCGCATCTTCCTGTTCGTCGCGCTGCCCTTGGCGCGGCCGATGCTGGCCGCGCTCGCCATCATCCTCTTCCTCGCCTCGTGGAACAACTATCTCTGGCCGCTGCTGATCAACAGCCAGCCCGGTTCGATGACCGCACCGGTGGCGCTCGGCACGCTGATCGGCCTGACCAAGGTGTCGTGGGGCGGCATCATGGCCGGCGCCGTCATGCTGACCGTGCCGATGCTCGTCGTCTTCGTACTCCTGCAGCGTCATTTCATCGCCGGCATCGCCGCCGGCGCCGTCAAGTAGGAAAGGGCGAGATGGCAGCGGTCACACTCAACAATGTCGTCAAGCGCTTCGGCGGCTTCGGCGTCGTCCACGGCGCCAACATCGACATCGCCGATGGCGAGTTCGTCGTCTTCGTCGGCCCGTCCGGCTGCGGCAAGTCCACGCTGCTGCGCATGATCGCCGGGCTGGAGGACATCAGCGGCGGCGAGATCGCCATCGGCGGCAAGGTGGTGAACGACGTCGAGGCGGCTGAGCGCGGCATCGCCATGGTGTTCCAGTCCTACGCGCTCTACCCGCACATGACGGTGAAACAGAATCTGAGCTTCGGCCTGCGCATGAACGGCAACCCGAAGGCCGACACCGAGCGGCGGGTGAGGCGCGCCGCCGAGATTCTCCGCATCGACGAGCTGATGCACCGGCGGCCGAAGCAATTGTCGGGCGGCCAGCGCCAGCGCGTCGCCATCGGCCGCGCCATCGTGCGCGAGCCGCAAGTGTTCCTGTTCGACGAGCCGCTCTCAAATCTCGACGCAGAATTGCGCGTCCAGATGCGGGTCGAGATCTCCCGGCTGCACAAGGAGCTCGGCGTCACCATGATCTATGTGACGCACGACCAGACCGAGGCGATGACGCTGGCCGACCGGATCGTCGTGCTCAAGGCCGGCAATGTCGAGCAGATCGGCGCGCCGCTCGACCTTTATGACGATCCCGCCAACCGCTTCGTCGCCGGCTTCATCGGCTCGCCGAAGATGAACTTCATGCCGGCGAGGGTTGTCGAGACCGGGCCGGGCGCGGCGACGGTCGAGCTTGTCAACCACGCCGGCGCGCGGCTGAGCAAGCCGCTCCAGAGCACGCCTCCGGCTGTCGGCGCCGAGGTCGTGCTCGGGGTCAGGCCGGAACACTTCTTCGATGCCGGCAAAGGCGACTGCGACATCGCCGTCAAGGCCGATGTCGCCGAGCATCTCGGATCGGTGAGCTACGTCTACGCCGGTGCCGGAGACGACGAACTGATCATCGAGCGCGAGGCATCCAGGCAGCGGGCGAGCGGCGACCATCTGACGGTGGCGATCAAGGCCGACAAGGCGCTGCTCTTCGACACCAAGGGCGCGCGGATACGCTAGAGCAATTCCAGGAAAAGTGTGTAACGGTTTTCCGTCCGGAATTGCGTAAAAACAAATACTTAGAGCGGTTCGGCGATTCCAAGAAACGTTGAACCGCTCTAGGGCATGAGCCCGAAAAGCGCGAACCGGCTTTCGGAAAGATCATGCTCGAACAAAATGGTTCCATTCTTGCCCGATCGCGAATGCGTGGCGGCGACCCCAGGAGATTTGACATGACATCCAGACCGCAAAAGATTCGTTGGGGCATTCTCGGGCCCGGCAGCATCGCCAAATCCTTTGCCGGCGGCGTGGCGCAGTCGCGCACCGGCGAACTGGTAGCGCTCGGTGCCCGCAACCCCGGCAAGGCGGGGCTCGCCGAAACCTTCCCGGGCGCGCGCATCCTCGACGGCTATGAGGCGCTGCTCGCCGACGATGGTGTCGACGCCGTCTATATTTCGATACCGCATCCCGGCCATGCCGAATGGGCGATCAAGGCCGCTGAAGCCGGCAAGCATGTGCTGTGCGAGAAGCCGCTGGCGCTGACCGCCTTTGAGGCCGACGCCATGATCCATGCCGCGCGCAAGGCCGGCACCTTCCTCGGCGAAGCCTTCATGTACCGGCTGCATCCGCAGACGCTTAAGCTGGTGGAATTGATCAAGTCGGGCGTCATCGGCGAAGTCCGCATGATCAAGTCGAGCTTCGGCTTCGCCATGCCGGGCTTCCTGCCGGAGCATCGGCTCTATGCCAACGACCTCGCCGGCGGCGGCATCCTCGACGTCGGCGGCTATCCGGTGTCGATGGCGCGGCTGATCGCCGGCGCCGCGACAGGGTTACCCTTCACCGAGCCCGACAAGGTGGTGGGGGCGGCACATCTTGGCCAGTCCGGCGTCGACGAGTGGGCCTCGGCGCTGCTGCAGTTTGCCGGCGGCATCGTCGCCGAGCTTTCCTGCAGCATTTCGCTCGACCAGGACAATGTGCTGCGCATTTTTGGCACCAAGGGTCGCATCGAGGTTCCGGACTTCTGGTTCGCCGGTGGCAACCGCGACGTCGGGCAGGGCCGGATCGACCTGATCCGGGCAGGCCACGCACGCGAGACCATCAGCGTCAACGAGACGCGCCATGTCTATTCCTTCGAGGTCGATGGTGCCGGCGAGGCGATCCTCGCCGGCCGCCAGGAATTCGCCTGGCCAGGCATGTCCTGGGCCGACAGCCTCGGCACGTTGCGTGTTCTCGACAAATGGCGCGCCGCGGTTGGGCTGGAGTACGAGATCGAAAAGCCGGCTAAGCGCCTCAACACCATCGTTGGCCGGCCGCTGCGCACTGATGGCAAGGCCATCGGCAAGCGCGCCATCCCCGGCCTGCCGAAGCCGACGTCTGTGGTGGCGCTCGGCTTCGAGGATTTCCGGACCTTCTCTTCGGGTTCGATCCTGCTTGACGCCTTCTTCGAGGCCGGCGGCAATCTGTTCGAC
>NZ_RZOI01000477.1:0-4847 GCF_004022645.1 Mesorhizobium sp. M4A.F.Ca.ET.020.02.1.1
GACCGACCGCGGCATGCTCGGCGAATTCCGCGCCAGGAAGGTGGCGTAGCCGTTGGCGCGGAATTCGCCGAGCATGACGCGGTCGGTCGCCGCGCTTAACGTGATCGCCTCACAGTCGGCAAAACCGTTCTGGCGCAAGCGCTTGAGCAAGCGCCCGTCGCTGTTTTCCATGGCGGCATCGACCAGTAGAACGTCGCAGCCGGTGGCGAAAGGCGTTGCCTGGGCAAGCGTCGTCGCCAGGTCGACGGCGCCGCCATGGGCGCGGATGGTGCGCGCGATGGCGTCGGCCTCGACCGCGTTCTTCGACACGATCACGGCGCGCCGGCCGGAGAGGATGTCCTGCCGGTTCTGCGGCGGCTCGGTTGCGGCCACGGCCGGAAGCTCGAAGACGAATTCGGATCCCTCGCCGAGCCGGCTCGACACTGAAATCGAACCGCCCATGGCGGTGACGAGGCGCCTGGATATGGCAAGGCCGAGGCCTGCGCCGCCATGCACCCGGGTTGAGGTGCCGTCCGACTGTTCGAACTCCTCGAAGATGCGTTCCATGTCCTCTTCGCGAAGCCCCGGACCAGTGTCGGTAATGGTGAAGCAGATGCGGTCGGTGGTCTCGGTGCGCGCCCGCGCGACACCGAGCAGCACGCCGCCGGTGTCGGTGAATTTGATGGCGTTGCCGATGAGGTTGAGCAGCACCTGGCGCACCCGGCCTGGATCGGCGGTGATCATCTGCGGGACGTCCGGCTCGACATGGCAGCCGAGGCCGATGTTCTTGGCGAAGGCCTTCGCTGCCATCAGTTCGATGATGTTGTTGGCGATTTCGCGCACCGACGTCGGCTGCGGCTCGGGGTCGAAGCGGCCGGCCTCGATCTTGGAGTAGTCGAGTAAATCCTCGATCAGCGCCAGCAGCGCGCTGGCCGAAGTCGAGACGGCTCCGACATAGGTGCGCTGCTCGGGCGACAGATCGGTGTCGACCAGCAGCTTGGCCATCCCCATGATGCCGTTCATCGGCGTGCGGATTTCGTGGCTGACGGTGGCGAGGAAGCGCGACTTGGCCTGGCTGGCATATTCGGCGCGCTCGCGGGCGGTGATCAGCGAGGATTCGGCGCGCTTGCGAGCGGTGATGTCGCGCGCGATAGCCCGGTGCGAGACGGCGCCATTGTCCTTGTCGCGCACCGACAGCTCTATCCAGGAAAACCAGCGCGGGCCGTTCGACGTGCGGACGGCGACGTCGGTGGAGCTCAGGCATTCATGATCAGAGAAGGCGGCGTCGGGAACGATTCCGACGTCGATGCCGAGCTCCGACAGCGTCTTGCCGGCAAGATCGCGCTGGTCGACCTCGACGAGGTCGGCGAAAACCTTGTTGGCATAGACGATATGGCCGTCGCGATCGCGATGGACGACGAGATCGCCGAGCGCGTCAATCAGCCCGCGAAACCGCTCCTCGCTTTCCTGCATCTCCCACATGCGGTCGGCGAGGGTCTCGATCTCGGCGCGGCTGCGGGCGGCGGTCTCGTCGAGCAAGTCCGCGGCCAGGCGTTCGTTGCGTTTGTTGCGCAGATGCATGCCCAGGCCGGCGAGGCCGGTCACCAGCAGACCGAGAGTGACGAAGATCGGCGCGCCGGTGAGATGAGCCAGACCCGCCAGCACGGCGATGGCGACGACGGTGAGGAAAGGCAGGCCTTCGGGATTGGCAGGCGGCAGTACGGGCGCCAGCGGCGGCGCGGTGACAAGCTGCCGCTTCGGCGCAGCAGGGTCCGGCCCGTCCACGCCATCGGCACTCTCCGCCGCCTTGATGCCGGATTCCGCGATCATGCGGAAAGCCATGCCACAGAGACATTATGGAAGATTGCGGCGGATCGCTCGAATTTTAACGGTCGCGCGGTTTTTGCCCGTCAGCGCTCACATATCGACAACGACGCGACCCCTGATCCTGCCGTCGACGATATCACGCGCGGCGTCGATTATATCGTCAAAACCGATGGTCCTGGACAGCGTCGCGAGCTTGCCATGGTCGAGGTCGGCGCCGATGCGGCGCCACGCCTCCAGGCGGACCGCCTTCGGCGCCATCACCGAATCGATGCCGAGCAGTGAGACGCCGCGCAGAATGAAGGGAGCAACGCTCGCCGGCAGGTCCATGCCGCCGGCAAGCCCGCAGGCGGCAACCGCGCCGCCGTAGGCGGTCATCGACAGAACATTGGCCAGTGTGTGGCTGCCGACCGCATCGACGCCGCCGGCCCAGCGCTCCTTGGCGAGCGGCTTTGCCGGCTGGGTGAGTTCATCGCGCGAGATCACCTCGGCGGCGCCGAGGTCGATCAGATAGGGGCTTTCGGCATTGCGGCCAGTCGAGGCGATGACATGGTAGCCGAGGCTGGAGAGGATCGAGACCGCGACTGAGCCGACGCCGCCGGCCGCGCCCGTCACCACCACCGGGCCGCGATCCGGGACGATGCCGTGCCGCTCGAGCGCCATGACGCTGAGCATGGCCGTGTAGCCGGCAGTGCCGACCGCCATCGCATCATGCGGGCTGATACCTTCGGGCAGCGGCACCAGCCAGTCGCCGTTGACGCGGGCGCGACCGGCAAAGGCGCCGAAATGCGTTTCGCCGACGCCCCAGCCATTGAGGATCACCCTGTCGCCCTTGCGCCAGTCGGCATGCGAGGAGGAGATCACCGTGCCAGCGAAATCGATGCCCGGCACCAGCGGCCAGCGGCGGATGACCGGCGCCTTGCCGGTGATCGCCAGCCCATCCTTGTAGTTGACCGTCGTCGCCTCGACGGCGACGGTGACGTCGCCCTCCATCAGTTCGGCTTCGGTGAGGTTGATGACCGCGACCGACTGCTTCTTGTCGGCGTCGCGCGAAACGAGGATGGCTTTGAAGGTTTCGGACACTTTTTTCTCCCCGGTTGTGCGGTGCCTGGACTGTGCGGCGGCGGCTGCGCGCGGTCAATCTTGCGAGGGCTTGGGCTCGCGCCGCCAGCCGACAAATTCGTCGAAGAGGACAAGCGCGGCACCGACCGAGATGAAGGCGTCCGCTAGGTTGAATACGGCGAAGGACCAAACCGGCGTGTGGAACAATATGTAGTCGATGACGTGGCCGTAGACGGCGCGGTCGATCAGGTTGCCGAGAGCGCCGCCGATGATCAGTGCAAAGCCAATCCTGGCAAGCACATGGCCCGCCGGCGTGCGCGTTGCGAGGTAGAGCACGAAGGCGACGACGAGGACGGCGATCACCACCAGGCCGGTATCGCCGAAAGACTGGAACATCGAGAAGGCGATGCCCGTGTTGTAGGTGCGGAACAGCGCCAGGAAAGGCAAAAGATCGACCTTCTCCTGAAAGTCGAGGCCGCCCTCCACCAGCTGCTTGATCCACTGGTCGAGCGCAATGGCGACGACGACCAGCAGGGCATAGGGGGACCAGAACCTCACGATTTGATGCCCTCTTGTTTGACCATGATCTTGTCCGAAAACCGGACGCCGCCATTTGGGATCATGGTCTAGTCCGGCCCCAGCTTCAGCGCGCCGCGGCGGATCTCGAACAGCATGATGCCGGTGGCGACCGCCAGGTTGAGCGAATCGGCGCGGCCGGCCTGCGGAATCCTGAGCAGCCGGTCGCAGCTTTCGGCAAGGCTGTCGGGCAGGCCCTGCTGCTCGTTGCCCATCAAAAGCAGCACCGGTCCCCTGGTGAAATCGACTGAGCGATAGTCAACCGCGCCCTTCAGATGCGTGCCGGCGACGAGGCCCGGAAACCCCTTGCGCCAGGCAAGGAAAGCCTCCGGCGTCGCCCTGGCGACCGGCACGGCGAAGATCGAGCCCATGGTGGCGCGCACGGTCTCGACGGCAAAGGGGTCGGTGGTGTCGCCGACCAGGATGACGCCCTTGGCGCCGACCGCATCGACGGTGCGGATGACGGTGCCGAGATTGCCGGGGTCGCGCACCCGGTCGAGCGCCACCCAGACGTCGCCGTCCGAAGCGCGGATATCCTTCAGCGGCAGGACCCTCTGGGCAAAGACCCCAACCACCATTTGCGGGTTGTCGCGGCGGGTGATCGCCGCCAGCACCTTCTCCGAGACTTCGAGCACGGTGCCGCCAGCGGCGACGGTGCGCGCCGCGACCTTCTCCACCGCCGCGTTGCCGCGTCCGGCCTTGGCGAAGACCAGCGTCTTGATCGACCAGCCGAGGTCGAGCGCGTCGATGACCAGCTTCAGGCCTTCGGCCATGAAGGCGTTCTGCTGTTCGCGGAATTTTTTCAGCGCCAGCGCCTTGATGTCCTTGACCAGCGGGTTGGCGAGGCTGGTGACTTCCTTCACCTGGCCGACGGCGCGCGAGCTCTCATAAGCGTTCATTCAAGCCACCCAGCGCGAGAACAGCGAGGTCGACAGCGCGCGGCCGGCGGATTTTTCGCGGATGATCAACTCGCCCGATTCGACCGTGCCACCCATGCCGGCGAAAGTATCGCGCATCAGGGCATGGATGGCGAAGAAGGAGGCGCGGATCGAATAGGCGGTCAGCACGACGGCAAGCGGCTTCGGCGTCAGGATCGAGCGGCAGAGGTCGGTCAGGCCGGGCAGGTCGTCGAACAATTGCCAGACCTCGCCCTTCGGTCCGCGCCCATAGGCCGGCGGATCGAACAGCACGATGTCGTAGCGGCTGCCGCGGCGCTCCTCGCGCTCGGCGAATTTCACGGCGTCCTCGACGATCCAGCGGATCGGCTTGCTGCCGAGCCCCGCCATCTCCTGGTTTTCCCGGGCCCAGCCTATGGCCTTCTTGGACGCATCGACATGGGTGACCTCGGCGCCGGCGCGCGCCGCGACCAGCGAGGCGAGGCCGGTATAACCGAACAAGTTCAGTAC
>NZ_RZOI01000478.1:0-4843 GCF_004022645.1 Mesorhizobium sp. M4A.F.Ca.ET.020.02.1.1
GCCGTCCAATAGCACGAACCGGGGTATGCCAAAAAGTGGGTACGCCATGGGTACGCGGCCATTCTCGCCGCTGCGCCTAAAAATCCGAATTTGTCAATGATTTCAAGTGGCTGGGGAACCTGGATTCGAACCAGGACTAACGGAGTCAGAGTCCCTTTCGCTCCGCTGTTTTCATTGGCATTTCGGCGATAATGTTCCAACCGTGTTCCATCGGCGAGGCTACTGCAGCAACCTCGCCTCTATCTCCGCCACCGCAGTCTGATCGGCATCGGCGTCTTCGAACAGATGCCCGTAGGTGTCGAAAGTCACCGTGATCGAGCTATGACCCATGAGGGTCTGAACACGCTTCGGCGATAGCTTCTGTTCGATGAACAGGCTCGCGGCTGCATGGCGTAGAGCATGGAAGTTGTACTTCGCCACCTTAACCGGATTGCCATCGTCGTCCGTGCGCTCGGGGTCAAGCGTGAAAAGGCCGGCTGCAATTTGGAGCGGGTTCCAGATGCGATTGATGATGTTCTGATGGTTGAGTGGCGTTCCTTCAGCCGAGGGGAATACCAGCCCGTCCGGGCCGTTCGGCGTAGCAAGGCGATGCTCTTTCAAAGCATTGATCGCAATCGGCGCCAATGGCACGTCACGCTCACCGGCCGCTGACTTCGGCGCACCGACTTCTCCCCAGGCGTCCACACGCTCGCGAACAGAGACAACGCCTTTCTTCAGGTCGACACAGGACCACCGGAGGCCGCGAAGCTCCGAAGCTCTGAGGCCGGCAAAGAGGGCAGTCAGCATCAACGCACGATGCTTTCCCGTCGCGGCTCCGATGATGACGCGCAATTCCTGCTTGGATGGGATCTCGGGTCGCGTCGACTTCCGGCGCTCACCGACCTTTACCCGAGCATCCGACACCGGGTTTGTCGCCACCGATCCGCGGCGACGGGCTTCAACAAAGATGGCACCGAGAGAGCGAATGACACGCTTCACCATCGCCGCCGATCGGCCTTCTTTCACCAACTCATCGGCGAAGGCATGGACGGTCGGCGTGCCGATCTGCGAGAGCTTCTTGAGGCCGAGGAAAGGAACGATGTGAAGATCGACGTGCTGCTTGTAGGCGTCTCGCGTCGAGCGTTCCAAGCCGGCATCGGCGCAGCGGCCGAGCCATACGGTCGCGGCTTCCTTGACCGTTAGTGACGTGCTGTCCGCGACATGCGTCCCGAGTTGCACGTCGCGCTTTACCTTCGTCAGCCAGTCATCGGCGACAGACTTCTTGTCGAACTGCTTGAAACGGCGCTGGCCGGAAACGTCGGTGTAATCGGCGAGCCAGACGGTCTTGCCGCTAGGGAGTGTCCTCTTGCGAACCTTAGCCATTGCGGGCGCCTTCCTTCTTGGATTTCCGGTTCCATTTTAGCCTGCAGCTATCCGAGCAAAAGCGAGAATGCGATCGGCGCCACGTCAAAGGGCCGGTCAGGTAGACCGTCTCGCAATGCTCACATTGGGTAGTTCTGGCGCCCACTTCATGAGCGAGGGCTACTTCCATTGCCATCAGCCCATAAAGATTTTCCGGCAGTAGAACGACGCGACCTTCCTTGAAGGCGCTTTTGAGACGCACATGCTCCAGCATGGCGTTTACCCAGCGCTCTCGCTCTTTGGGCTGTGTTGAATTGGTTGAGTAGAAAAGCCGGCCGGCGAGATCGTCCGCATTGAACTCAACATCAATGACGTAATTTGAGCGAGACACCTGGCCGTACGTGGACATGAAGCCGAGAAGATTTCCTTCGCGTCGAGCGTTGATGAACCTCACCACGACCGGGTTTTCCAGGTCCTTCACTTCCAACCGAAAAGGGACCGAATCGCTTCCTTCCTTGGATCTAAAAACGTGGTTGTCGCTTTTCCCCATGACATCGGTGAACCGCGCCGCCTGTATGATTTCCATCCCCTTCGATGGCTTCTGCCAGTCTAGAATTACGGGGGTCATTTCCGCGCTCGTCTCCAACAGGTGATACGGACTTTTCGTGTTGTAACAGACAACACCTATTCCCGTCTAGCGCCAGTTTCCGCCAAAGCGTACGTTATTCTCCATAAGTTCGTAGCAAGTTGTTGTTTGTTCCCTGCACCAACCTGGAGAAGACCATGGAAGATCATAAGCCGCGCCCGCTCTGGGGCGCAAAAGCGATCGGCGAAGAGATCGGCCTTACCGAACGTCAGACGTATCACAAGCTGGAAAAGGGCCTGTTGCCGGCCAAGAAGATTGGCGACCAGTGGGTCGCGGATGCTCGCCAGCTCCATGCGCTGATCTCGGGGGAGGCGGCCTGATGGAACAGCAAGATCGCGACCTCTCCGAAGTCGTCACTCTGGGCGCCCGCCGGCTGATTGAAGTTCCTGCATCTCACCGCGGCAGGCCGGCCGTGCCGTGGCTGCGCAGCCAATTTCCAATGACTGCCGTGGAAGCCGTCGAGTCCATCCGTTTGGCGAATTTGATCCGCTCGGGAGGCGTCGATGATGGCACCTCCTGAAACGCAAAACCTCGCCGGGCAGGGCGAGGTTCGCGAAGTCGAAATAGATAGCAGCAAGAGCGCCAACACTACAGAAAATGCCTGGCCTTCGCAAGCACGGTGGGCCGCAAAGCACCCGCAAGAGCGGTGGGCTCAAGCCTGCCTTCGGTCCGCTTTGAGGCGCGGTCTGATCGAGAGGCTACCGTGCGAAGTTTGCGGCGCCGTTGAGGTCGACGCGCACCATGCCAACTACAACGAGCCCATGGCGGTGAAATGGTTGTGCAGGGCGCACCACAAGGCCGAACACAAGCGGCTGAGGTGCGAGGGCGTGTCATGAGCCGCGCCTTCACCATGGTTTCACCCGCGCTATGGCGCTCGGCCCGGTTTCAGTCGCTCGACAACGATGGGCGGCTGCTCTTCCTCTACTGGCTCACCAATGAGCATTCGAATTCTGCCGGCTGTTACCGTCTGCCGGCAGCATATGGCGTCGCGGATCTCGGTTGGACTCGAGAGCAATACGACTCGGCCGCGGTAAGTGTCGTCGACGCTGGCATGGCCGAATTCGACTTCGATACCGACGAGGTGTTGATCGGCAAATGGTTCCTGCATTCGCCACCGACCAACGTCAAACACGCGATGGGGACTCGATCGGCGATTGAGAAGATCGAGAGCCTCGATTTTCAGGAAAAGGCGTTCGCCGCGTTCGGTGAAACCAAGTTCGGACTGCAAGTGCTCGAAGGCGTGTCGAACGTCCACGACATCACCGAACACAGCCGAATTGCTTCAACTCCGATCGGTAGGAACGGAGGCTATCGATAGCCTATGGAAACCCTACCGATACACAGAGACAGAGACAGAGACCTAGACAGGAGACCGAAACAGAAACCTAGACCGACACCTAAACCGAAAGAGAAACTGGAAACACATACGGCCAAATTATCGAAAGCCGAGCCTGTCGCAAACGTCGCTGGGCTTTGGAGGAAAGAGGAGCCAAGAACCAACGTCGGCGCTCTTCCTCCAGAGTCAGAGCCCGAGCGTCCTGGCTGCTTCCAGATCAGGCTGATGGGTGGCTTCGACCAAAACGGCCGCCGCCTGTTCGACCTGCTTGCGCTGGCGTCAGCCTGCTCAGTCCAAATCCATCGCCTGATCCACCTCGACCGACGACTCATAACCGTCGATCCAGTCGATGTGGGCATCTGTCCCGCACGGATAGGGGTTCTCGTCCCTTTCCATCCCCGTGCGAGCGGCGAAGACGCCTCCTTGAAAGGCTCTCGAAACAGGCGGTTTGGCGATCTTTGCGGTATGTCGGCCGTAGAACAGCGATCTTCCAAAATCGATCAGTTCATTCGGGTTCGGGATCACGTGACAACCTCAGCGCGGTTGAACTTCACGCGGGCGAAACATCTTCGGGCTGCATTTGGTTCCGTCACAGTTCGCGACCGGCTGTCACACAGCCAACCAATCGCCTCCGCCGTCCTGACCGCCATAGCCTTCGCCACCATCCTGGCCGTTGTCGCTGGATGGCTGCCATGACGGCCGAACGCAAACGGACGCAATGGCGAGAGGCGCAGAGCCGAAGACGCGAACGCGAAAAAAAACGGGAGGCGGTTTTCGGCCTGGCTCTCAATCCCGATCTCGTCGCAGCCGCCGTGATGGCGAAGTATCCGACGATCGATCCGGGCAAGCTTGCCGGGCGGAAGGTGTGCGAGTCGGCGCTTTCGCTGATGGTCACAGAACATCTTGTTTTCATGGTGCGCTCGTCTGGTGAACCCGCGCTTCGCGAGCGTGACCTCATCGATGTGCTGAAGACCAAAATTTACCGTCATGCATGACGGGCCAGCGCGGAATCGCGCGCGTATCCTCCAAATCAGGAAACCAATGGAGCGCTTGAATGCTTGCCCGTCTGAAGCCCGCGTCTCAACCCGACTTCGACAAGCTCCTTGTCATCCCCGAAAAGCCGGCCTCGATAGCCGAGGCAGAGGCGGTACTTCGCAAGGCCGTAGCCGCTCGCGAGGAAGGGCAGGCTCGCCACATCGAAGCCGGCCGGAAGCTCGCCAACCAGCCGCTCGGCCAGCCGCCTACGATCAGCCAACGCGATGTCGACGAGATCGGCGCCTTGCTCCAGCCGCTATTCGACGCAGAGAAGCAGGCCAAGGCTCGTCGCGACGAGGAAGTCCAGAAATTCGAGGCGAGCATCGGGCCGGCGCTGGTGGAGCCCATCGGCAAGCTGAGAACAGCTATCGATGAGGCGATCGACAATCTCGAAGCCCTGCTTGGCCATGGTGCCGCCTTCAGAGCCCGAGCAGGGGCGGCCGGATTCGACCTGGCCAAGGTTAGCCGCCTTCCCGGCATCTGTG
>NZ_RZOI01000479.1:0-4824 GCF_004022645.1 Mesorhizobium sp. M4A.F.Ca.ET.020.02.1.1
ATGAGCGCCCTTCCTCCCCCTTGAGGGGAGGGTGCCTCGCCAAGCGAGGCGGGTGGGGTCGTCTCACTTCGAGCAGGCCCCCTCACGTCCATCCGCCGTCGGCGGCTGTCCACCCTCCCCTCAAGGGGGACATTGGTGGGATTTCCTCTGCCCCGGCGGACTGATAGGCTCGGTCTATCCCGGGAGGAGACGGCGATGGCGATCAAACTCGACGAGCTCATGAACGCCACCAATCTGCGCGGGCGAAGCGCGAGCGGCACCTTCATTGCCCCGGTCGGTGGCAAGGCGCACGTCTCGGGCGACAACTCGGTGCCCTTGCTCGACAAGACCATCCCGGAACTGTTCTCCGACACGGTCGCGAAATACGCCACGCTCGACGCCGCAGTCTTCGTCGGCCAGGACAAGCGCTTCACCTGGAGCGAGCTGTCGGACACGGTGGATGCGCTCGCCGCCGGCTTCCTGGCGCTCGGGCTGGAAAAGGGCGACCGCGTCGGCATCTGGTCGCCCAACCGCTGGGAATGGCTGGTGACGCAATTCGCCACCGCGCGCATCGGCCTGATCCTGGTCAACATCAACCCGGCCTACCGGCTGACCGAGCTGGAATATGCCCTCAACAAGGTCGGCTGCACGGCGCTGGTCACGGCCGCCAGCTTCAAGACGTCCGACTATCTCGGCATGATCGAGACACTGGCGCCGGAGATCGCCACCGCGACGCCAGGTAAGCTCAACGCGAAGAAGCTGCCGGCGCTGAAGATCGTCATCCGCATGGGCGAGGACAATTCGCCCGGCATGTTCAATTTCGGCGACGTGCTGGCCATGGCCGGGCGTGACGAGCATGACAGCCTCGACCGCATCTCCGAGCGGCTGAAACCGAATGAGGCCATCAACATCCAGTTCACGAGCGGCACGACCGGTGCGCCGAAGGGTGCGACGCTCACCCATTTGAACATCGTCAACAACGGCAATTTCGTCACCGCGGCGATCAAGCTCACCGTCGACGACCGGCTTTGCATCCCCGTGCCGCTCTACCACTGCTTCGGCATGTCGATGGGCACGATGGGCTGCGTCACCAAGGGCGCCACCATGGTGTTTCCGGGCGAGGGCTTCGATGCCGGCGCGACGCTGAAGGCCGTGGCGCAGGAGCGCTGCACCGGCATCTATGGCGTGCCGACCATGTTCGTCGCCATGCTCGACCATGCCGATTTTTCGAGCTTCGATCTTTCCAGTCTGCGCACTGGCATCATGGCCGGCTCGCCATGCCCGATCGAGGTGATGAAGAAGGTGGTGTCGCTGATGCATATGTCTGAGGTGACCATCGCCTACGGCATGACCGAGACCAGCCCTGTGTCGTTCCAGAGCGGCGTCCACGATCCGCTGGAAAAGCGCGTCTCCACCGTCGGGCGCATCCATCCCCATGTCGAAGTCAAGGCCATCGACGCCGATGGCGCTACCGTCGCGGTTGGCGCGCCGGGTGAGCTCTGTACGCGCGGCTATTCGGTGATGAAGGGCTACTGGGAAGACGCCGAGAAGACCCGCGAGGCGATCGACGCCGACGGCTGGATGCACACTGGCGACCTAGCGACGATAGACGTCGAGGGCTATTGCAACATCGTCGGCCGGGTCAAGGACATGGTCATCCGCGGCGGCGAGAACGTCTATCCGCGCGAGGTCGAGGAGTTCCTCTACCGCCATCCCAAGATCAAGGAAGTGCAGGTCTTCGGCGTCCCGGACGACAAATATGGCGAGGAGCTATGCGCCTGGGTCGTGCTGAAACCCGGCCAGGTTGCCACGGAGCAGGAGATCAAGGCCTTCTGCGCCGGCCAGATCGCGCACTACAAGGTGCCTCGCTATATCCGCTTCCGCACCGAACTGCCGATGACGGTCACCGGCAAGCCGCAGAAATTCCTGATGCGCGACGCGATGATCGAAGAACTGGGTTTGGTGGTGCAGAAGACGGCGTGAAACGGCATTTATGGACAACGAGTTTCCGAATTTCGCGGCGCTGAAGGCTGCCAAAACCGAAAACATAGATTTTCGCATAGTCGTCCGGCGCGGAGGGCGAACCGGCAGTGCGATCGTCATGGCCCCGCATGGCGGCAAGATCGAGCCCCGCACCTCCCTGATCACCGAGACGATAGCCGGGCGCGATCTCGATATGTATTGCTTTGAAGGGCTCATGCCGGAAAGCAACCGAGAGCTGCACATAACATCCAGAAACTTTGACGAGGCAACCGCGCTGGAACTGTTGCGGACCAAGTCCACGGTCGTCGCTATCCACGGTCGTCGGGATCGGGACGATCCCTCGACAGTCTACCTCGGCGGCAAGGACGCCGCGTTGGTTTCGGAGATAGCCTGGCGTCTGCAGGACGCCGACTTCCAGACGCAAAAGGACAACCATCCCTTTCCAGGTATCCAGGATTTGCATCGTCAACCGAGGCTTGACGGGGAAAGGAGCACAGCTGGAAGTGCCCTTGTCGTTGCGCCGTCGACTGGGGAACGAGTTGGAACTTCTGGAACGATTTTGTGGGGCGGTTCGCAAGGCCATCGAGACATTCGATGCGCAAAACGGTGCCCTGGCCTCAATCGTGTTTTGAATGGTGCGCTTGGCAGGCAAAGATGCCTGTGAGAGGTGCCCCCGCCGCCCTTTTCCGCTAAGTTCGCAGAAACGCGCGGCGTTCGGGGGCTCGGATGACAGGTTTCGGCCGATCGGTGACGTCCTATGCGATGCCCTTGGTCGCCCTGGCGATGGCCGTCGCGGTCAGAGCCAGCGGGATGTCGGTGGACGCAGGTTCGCCGAGCGTCAGGATCCTAATCGGAGCGCTTTCGAGCGCGATCATGTTCATCACCATTTTCATCGTGCTCGAGCATGCCGAGGCGGTGGCTCGGCGGGTGGGCGAGCCATACGGCACGCTGGTGCTGACCTTTGCCGTGACGGCGATCGAGGTGTCGATCATCGTTTCCATGATGCTGCATGGCGAGAACAACCCGACGCTTGCCCGCGAGTCCGTCTTCTCGACTGTGATGATCACATGCACCGGCGTTGTTGGCCTGTGCCTCGTGCTTGGCGGCTGGCGTCACCGCAAGCAGGCAATCGTTCGACAGGGGACCAGCGCCTACCTGGCGGTCCTGATCGCGCTGACGGTGATGACGCTCATCCTGCCGACCTACACCCGGACCACCGATCCCGGCACGTTCTCGGCCGCCCAGCTTGGCTTTGTCAGTGTGCTTTCGGTTCTGCTTTACGCGGCTTTCGTGTTCGCGCAGACAGTCCGGCACCGCGACGATTTCATCGAAGGACAGGCGCGCGACGTCTTGATCGCAAGCGCCCCTCACGAAGGCATCTACGCCAGCGCCGTGCTCCTGTTCATCGGGTTGATCGGCATTGTCATGCTCGCTGAACAGGTCGCCGCGAGTGTCGAAGATGCGCTCGTTGCCTATCAGGTGACCCAGGCGGACAGCATCGTGGGGGCGCTGATCGCGGGGCTGGTCTTGATGCCGGAGGCCATTTCGGCGGTTCGCGCTTCACTCAGCAACGAACTGCAGCGCGGCTTGAACGTCGCGTTGGGTTCGGCTTGCGCCACGATTGGTCTCACGATACCGGCGGTCGCCGCCGCCAGCCTGCTGACGGGACGAGGCTTGACCCTGGGGCTGCCGGCGGCTGACGCAGTCCTTATGGTTTTGGCGCTTTTCGTTTGCAACGTGAGCTTCAGCACCGAAAGAACGACATTCCTGACGGGCATGGTTCATGTCGTGGTGTTTCTTACGTACGTGTTTCTGATATTTGTACCCTGAAGGCTTGGTCCATGCTGGCAACCGGATGCAGGGATGAGACGGCCACCGGTTGGGAATCGCTGGTGCTTTCATTGTTCGCGGAAACGCTGAACCGCTCTATCTCTTTGTTTTGACGCAATTCCGGACGGAAAGCCGTTTCACACTTTTTCCTGGAATTGCTCTGTCGGGGCGCATGCCACAAGACAGCGCTGCGAGCTGGTCAGTCTCCTCGCTAAAGCCAGCCGCTGCTTGCCCTATCGCCGATCTTATGGCCGGCTTGCCCTGCGTTCATCAAAGGGTCGCCAGCCGCGAATTCGGCATGGTCTTTCCGTAGGCCCGGCGCACGGTCAGCTTCTCTTCCAGCGCAACGATGACATGTGTGGCAAAATCAGTCTTGTACATGTCCGCGAGCCGCGACAGCCCGCCTGGCGTGAACACATTGATCTCGAGAAGTTTGTCGCCGGCTATGTCGAGCCCAACCAGAAACATGCCGTCGCTCACCAATTTGGGGCGTACCATCTCGGCAATGCGCAACATCGTGTCCGTCACCTTGACCTTGCGGGCGGTTCCGGCGGCGTGGATGTTGGAGCGAACATCGCCCTTGGCGGGGACGCGGCGAAAGGCTGCATAATTGCCATCGCGCATCAGTGGCAGGCCGTTCATCAGGAAGAGACGCACGTCACCGGCCTTGGCCTCCGGGATGTAGACCTGGGCGATGAGATAGCCGTCACCGCTGGCCGCCTCGAAAATCTGGTTCAGGTTGGAATCAGCAGGCGTTGCGATATGGAAGACGTTCTTGCCACCCGATCCCTGGAGTGGCTTGACGATGCAGCCCTTTGCGTTCTTGTCGATAAACGCGCGGATCTCGACAATGCTGCGCGATATCAGGGTCGCCGGCCGAACTGCCTCGGGGAAGGTCTGCAGGTAGAGCTTGCTTTGTGCCTGCGCCAGACCGTCCGGATCGTTGACGACGACGACGCCGCGTTCCGCAGCGAGCCGCCCGAACATAACGCCTGCGTTGGCGGCCCATGGTCGATCGGTGGCGTCGAGCGA
>NZ_RZOI01000047.1:0-17807 GCF_004022645.1 Mesorhizobium sp. M4A.F.Ca.ET.020.02.1.1
GTCAAGGATCTCTTCGCGGAACGAACACTCGCTGAAAGTGATCCCAAGTAAGTTTCGCGGGACCTCCGTTGCGGTGAATGGCATCGGAGGTGCCAGCCTCGCTTCGGCGCGGGCTCGAGGGCGACCGCGCAAGAAAGGAAGCGACCGGCTTCCTTTCCGAAAGCCAACCGGGATTTGGATTAACAGCCGCCGATCAATCAGAGTGGGCAGAGTCGGGGAAGGTATATCTGCCTACCCAACTCACGGCGTCCTCAATCGTATCGAAATTCTTGTGCTGCCCGCTCAGCAACCCGAACCCCGTCTCGAGGAACCATTTGCCCTTCGTGGAGTAGGCTTCCTCGTCGATCCGAGTCAGGACTGCAACCAGTTGGTCGAATTTCCAGACCAGGAGCCCCAGCTCTCCACCCTCGACCGTTCCGATTCGAGCTTCGTTGAGCGAAAATCCAGGAGCAATCGATGCTTTGCTCACCTTGATAAATCCCCTCAACTTCAAATGGATAGCAAAAAGCTCTTTGTCTGTTTCCTGTAAACGTCCCGCATAACGACACGCACGAATCTGTTAGCAGATCGCCGGCGAGTCAAGCTCTTTCACCGCATGATCCACCGTCCTTTTTTTGCACTGGAATGTGCAATTGCCATGGAATTTTGACCTTCCCAAGCGCGGGAGCCTCGGCCAAATGGTTGGGGTGCCATGCATTCCATTCCGGGCACCTCGCAAGTCTCGCGAGTGCCTCCCGGTCGAACAAGATCTTACGGCGTTGCGTGCCGAAGCGGTCGTGGAAAGAAGTCGATTTTGCCATCCGATACATCGGCCACAAGCGGGCAGGTAAGCGAAGACCCTCCAGTGGTCCTCCCGGGCATCGAACCTAGAGTGGGTTACATCTCGTCTGGGTTCTTTACATCGTCACGCGCCCATGGCGATACGTCTCCACGGCAGCTCTTTGCTACCGTCGCCGGGGTGATTTGAACCTACGCGTTTTCATCGCGGAGCTTCGCATCGAGGCGAGCGAATGCATCAGCCCCGAATAAGCGGTCAAATCGGATGAGCGTTCTCGAGAAAGTGGTACCCCTTCCGTGCTTCAAACAGATCTTGCGGAAAATGAGAGGGCTGAGTTGCCATCTTTTCGTTCCCTGACGGGCCAGTCGCGGGGGTGAGCACACCATGATTCATCGCCCAAACAGCAGCCTGCGTACGATTACGAACCCGAATCTTTCGAAGGATCGCCTTGACGTGGACCTTCACCGTAGCTTCGGCGATTCTAATCTCGCGCGCGATGGTTTTGTTAGAATCCCCTTTGATCAAGCAACGTAGAATACATTTTTCCCTGTCCGACAAAATTGACAGGTCTCTGTCGACATTCTCCATTTTAGCAGCTGCGACTGTCACATCATCCGTCACCGCGTCATATTTAAGATCATGCCTTATGTCCTGAATAAATGTCGAAGGCTCCACAGGTAACACCGTCTGCCCGAGCATAACCAACTCGAGAGCTTTGATGAACGTGTCGGAAGGAGCGACTTTTGATAAATATGCGTCAGCTCCCGCACGAAAGGCCGAAACTATATCGCTCGATCGACAGTGATCGGCCAGCACAACGACGTGGCTGTTCGAACAAATCGCTTTAAAGTCGGCAATTTGTGCGAATTCAGCATCTGCATCAGTACCGCCGACATCCAGGATGAGCAAGATCGGTCGGTGCTGGGGTAGCGGCTTCTGCAGAAGATCGTGAACACAAGCCGCAGAGAAAAGAATACGAAACTTTGCTGTATCCAAGATTCGACTAAGGCCTTCTCGGAGTAACTCGCTCGGCCCGACAAGCACCGTCATGAAAGATTGTTTTGTCATCGTAGCCTCCCCAACACGCCCGGTAAGGCGCTCGGGGCGCCAACCGCATATCTTTTAAGGTTACGCTAGGAAAACCCTACACCCAAATACCCTCTTTAGGCGTAGGGGCAGCGTCTCGGGACCATCGGGATTTCTCAAACCTGTTGGCCTTGGGGAAGGTATGATGCAGGCGGCGGGCCTGCATTCTTCGCAGCGTAGCGCATTGGACGAGTTCGTCCAAGTCGGTGCCTTATCCGGAAGGAGTGCCCACAAAGGGATAGTTGTGCCGCAGGCGGTGAAGGGTCACGATGAGGAAGAGTCTTGCCCGTCGACCCGTGCTCGACCAGTTCGGGGCGGCATCGTCACCATTGAAGGTGAAAGCCACACGCCATGGCCACAGAACACAATTCCGAGCCCGTCACTCCCTCGTCACGGGCCGGCGGCCGACGGATCAGGGGAATAAGGGCCATCCTGCTGGTCTTTGGACTCTCCGGTGTCGCCGTCCTGGGAGGGGCCGCGGTCAGAAACTTGGAGCCCCTCAACCGGGAGACCATCGGGGTTGTTTCCAGGGCCGTGGCGCAGAAGCTCGAGGATATCTCCGGAGCCGCGGTGCAGAAGGTCGAGGATATCTCCGAAGCCGTGGTACAGAAGGTGTCTGCTGCTATCGATAGCTGGCAAGATCAACCGGTTCAAGCCAGGGCCGAACCCTCCCGCGCGATCGTGTCGGGACCGGATGCGTCGGCCGCGACCTTGGTCGAGGCGAGCGTCGTCCCTGCCGTCCCCGCCATTGCCGAGCGCCCCAAAACCCTCGGCAAGGGACCGGATGCGCCGGCCGTGACGTTGGTCGAAGGGAGCGTCATCCCTGCCGTCCCCACCAGTGCCGGGCGCCCCAAAACCCTCGGCACGGCGCCAGAAACCGGAAGCCTGTTCGGCGTCGGCGACCGTCTCAGGGTCGTGTTCTACGAGCGCGTCGAGGTCGAGGAAGACAAATGGGGGGGCGCGTCCTCAGCCTCAGCCCTGCGCGGCATCCTGCAGCGTCCGGAACTGAGCGGCGAGTACATGGTCCAAGAAGACGGCACGATTTCCGTGCCCTTGCTTGGCTTCATTCCGGTCGCCAACCGGTCGACGCAACAGGTACAGGCCGACCTGGCGGAAACCTTCGAACAATTGCTGGGCCGCAAGGGGCTGGTCAACATCCTGTCGCTGGAGCGACCGCCCATTTACGTGCTGGGGCCAGTCAAGAATCCAGGCTCGTTCAAGTACGCGCCCGGCATGACGATCCTGCACGCCATCGCGCTGGCCGGCGGACTCGACCAGGGCCAGGGCGAGCCGTGGCAGAAGATCGAAGCCGTGCGTGAAAGCCAGAAGCGTAGCGGGGCGATCGATGCAATGTTGAAGTTGCTCGCTCGCGTGGCGGTGCTGAGAGCCGAGCGCGACGGTACGGCGCCCAAGATTCCACGCCAGCTGCTGGAGTTGGCCGGCGCGACTGAAGCCGCCAACCTCATCAGCGAGCAGAGCGACCGGCGCAAGGCCGTCGCAACGGCCCGCAAAGATCGCGAGCGCACGATTTTTCGTGCACTGGAGGCGGCCAGGCAGGATGTTGCCGCGTATGGGCGCATGGACTCGCTCGACGAGCTCATCAAGCTGCGCCAGGAGCGCGTCAACAGCATGCGCACGCTCGTGGACCGCAACGTTCTCAGCATGACGGTGATGGATCAGGTCCGGAGCGAGTTGTCCGACGCGGAACAGCGTCGGAAGGATGCCCTCAACCAGTACGCCATGGCCAAGCAGCGCCTCGCTTCGCTAGAGGCAGAGTCGTTGCAGATCCGGGCCGACCTCATGAACGATCTGGAGGTCGAGATCGAGTCCACCGAGACCCAGATCGCGGCCAATATGCGCGAGTTGAACGCCAGCGAAGGCGTCCTGGACACGCTGCCGATGACCCGCGCCCAGTCTGTGAAGGACGCGAACAGCGTAACCTATCAAATCGTGCGGCAATCGGCAGCCGGACCGGTCAGCATCGAGTCCCTCGGAATGACCCTGCTGCAGCCGGGCGACCTCGTCAACATTATCGTGGGCGACGGCGAGCCAAGAGAGCTGGGCGGCTCGCCGGTCCCGACCTCGTCGCCGACGGCGTCCACTGCCAACGATGCAGGGCTTGGCAGCGAGGTGGCGGAGGAGAGGATCGGTCCGAATTGATGCCCTGCAAGGAAACGAGTGGGAAGCGCCAAACGACCACTCGCCGACAGCTTGAACCGTTTCATGAACGAGCAGGTCCGCCTCAGCTGAGTTTCAAATATCGGCATGGACTGCCCGCCATGGGTAGTCAGGAATAGGGTCTTCACTTCCCGCGCCGGCGATACGAGACTTCTCCAAATAGGCCAAACAGGGCAAACCCCGAGCGCTCCCTGGCTGAACAGCAGCGCGCGTCGAGGACAGGAGTTCTTGATGTCTCAGTCATCGGTGCAGAACCCTATCGTGTGCCTTCAGTAGGACAAGCCATGCGCCAGGATACGGTTATCGACGTTACCGTGGAGGCCTTGCCCGACATCGCGAGACTTGAGACCATTTGGAAGGAGCTCGAAGCCCGAGCAACTTACTCATTCTATCTGTCCTGGCTCTGGATCGGAACCTGGCTGCGGCATCTGCCGGGGGGCGCGCAACCACATGTTCTGGTCGCCCGGACGTCAAGCAGAATCGTTGGGTTGGCGATTGTTTGCCGGCGAAGGGCCTGGAGTTTCGGGCTGCATGCGCGGGCGCGCTGGCTACTCAATGAAACCGGAGATGCTCGTTTCGATCGACTGTTCATCGAGTACAACAACATACTTGCGGAGCGATCCTTGGCCGATGCCACCAGAGTGGCATGCCTCGAGGCCTTAGCGCATCACTTGCGCTACTCTGACCAGTTGGTGCTCTCCGGTATTGATCCGGACTTTGAGTTGGCCGCTTGTCGCACCGCAGGCCGGGCTGGACTCCTTACCGATGTGAGAGCGGACGATACGGCGCGGTGGATTGATTTCGCTAAAGTCCGCCAGAAAGGCGGAAATTTCCGCGCCACCTTGGGCCGCAACACTCGGCAGACGGTAAGCCGTGCCATGCGGCTATATGCTGAACGCGGCCCCATTGCGTTCCGGACTATGGAAGTGACATCGGAGGCGCTCGCCGCATTTAATTTGCTCGCCGAGCTTCATCAGGCGCGGTGGGGACGCAAGGGAGCCTTTGCCAATCCGAGCTTCCGTCGATTTCACGAGGAGCTCATCTCACTCGGAGTTCCCGCCGGGACGGTCCGCATCTCACGGACATTGGCTGGAGAGCAGACAATCGGAATCCTCTACAATTTCGTGCATGACGGCCGTGTCTACAACTATCAAAGCGGCTTTCTCTATGAGCGCGACGGCCGGCTCAAGCCCGGGCTTGTCAGCCATGTTCTGGCAATTGAGGACAGCATCGGGCGTGGCGAGTGCGGCTACGATTTTCTGGCTGGGTTCTCCGGGCACAAGTCCCATCTGGCCAATGCCGAGCATCCCATGAAGTGGATCGCAATAGGCAGAGACGGTCCGGAGCGCCGCATCGAGGCAAAGCTGCGCGGTGCCAAGCGGGTGCTAGGGACCATTGCTACGAATATGAGAGAGGCCGTGGCTTGAAGCGTCGACCCAAGCAGGGCGGCCAGTCTGATTGGAGGCAGGTTTCTTGGACAATCGGTTCGCGGATCCAGCTCTTGGGCAGGCGAGTACCAGCAGGGGGTGCTGTTTGTCGGGATCGTGCGACTCGACCATTGTCGGTGCCGAACCCCACGGGCGGTCACTAGCAGCGACCCTGCGCGGACCGGGCGCAGCCCGCTCTGAAAGGGAAGGATTTGTAGGTTCCGGGCCTGCCTTGGCATCCATGTTTGCTCTGTATAGCTCGCCCTCAGAGCGGCTGTCTGAAGCAGAGTGCGTCTCCCGTTCAACTCGGGATCAAAGCACCAGTTCGCGCGGCGGGCTCTCAGATCTATGTTTCAGCGTGGCGGAATTGGTAGACGCACCGCACTGTTGATGCGGCGCCGAGAGGCTTGTAGGTTCGACTCCTACCGCTGGAGCCACCATTTCGGGTTGTTGAGCAAGGACCCTTTCGGCCCAGGTAGCTGCTCGCGATTTGCGCTTCAGTGCCTCACGATCCGGAGAGGTCGCCGTCGTCGCCCTCTACCAGGCAGGAGGTCGGGGGTGAGCGTTCTCCCTGTGCCCGAAGCGGACGAGATCGCAGCGCTCTGCTTTTCCGCCTCCGAGTATGGGTCCTACACCGCCCGTGGTCCGGAAGATTGGCTGGCAGGGCTTCCTCCGGCGCTTGACCCGGCTGGAGGCTATCTCCAAGGCCTTGGGGTGGGGCTTAGGCGGTGGTAGTCCGGAATTGGTAGTCCGGAATTGAAGTGCCCGCGATGCCATCATTCGCTTACGATGCACTGCGGATAAACGAGGGCACGCAAGGCACGGGACAGCGCTTCACTCGCATGTCGGGAGGCCCAATGTCGGCGGACGTGATGCAGATCCCGGAGCTTCTCGCGGACCTCGCGGTCAAAGACATCAAGGTCTGGGTGGAGGGCGACCGGCTGCGGTGCAATGCCCCCGCAGGCACTCTGACGGCGGAGTCTACCGACCAGTTGCGGGACCGGAAGGGCGAAATCATCGCGTTTCTGACTATGGCCGCGGTGGCGGCCCGGCAACAGTCTGCAATCATTCCCCTGCAAGCTCGCGGAACACGCACGCCCATTTACGCCGTACCCGGGCATATCGGGGCGCCCTTCTCATTCTCGGACCTGTCTAAGCACCTGGGCGGCGATCAACCGTTTTACGCACTCCAGCCGCCTGGCTTCGATGGGCAAAGCGAGCCGATGGACCGCGTCGAAGACATCGCCGAATATTTCGCCCGCCAGATCTTAGAATATCAGCCCACCGGTCCGTACATCATCGCCGGTTACTGCTCCGGCGCTGCAACCGCTCTCGAGCTGGCGAAAATCCTGCGCCAACGCGGAGCGGAGATCCCATGCACGGCGCTCTTTGGCCCGCTTCACCCCACCACCTATGGGGAATCGCCGCGTCTGCTCTTTTTCCTTGCCAAGCGTAGCGCCGATTCGTTCCTGCGAGAGGCAGCCAAGCTGCCGACATTCGGCGCTCGTCTCCGATTTTTCGGCAGTCGCCTCCGCAATCTCGGCGAGCGCGTCCGCAGCCTCGTGACCCCCATTCGCAAGAGCAATGAGCCGGTCCCGACGGATCCGGTGCTGGCGAGCAGAGCTCGACTCAAATCCACGGCGATCACGGCTTTGCGGCGGTACGTTCCCACGCCGTATTCGGGCCGAGTTTGTATATTCCTTCCGAACAAGGCCTGGATGCGATCGGGTGCAGCACCGCGCCGATGGCTTCGAGTGGTGCCCCATGCCGAGTTCTATTTCGGGCCCGAGGACTGCAACGATACCCTTATGCTGGAGGAACCGGACGCACCTGCCATCGCAGAGGTTTATCGCCAAGCAACCGGGCAAGCTGAACGATTGAGGTGATTGATTTTTTGATTTCTGCAATGGGGAGCGTATCTCATGAATGAAGTCCTACCAATCGCGGCGGAGGGCGTAGCGCTTCCCCTGCTGGAAGATGCCGATCAGCGGGCGCTGGTTATCGAATACAACGCCACGGCAGCGCCCTACCCGTCGGACAGGACGATCATCGATCTCTTCCGCGACCAGGTGGTGCGTAGTCCTGACGCCGAAGTGATCCGCTTCGGCGACGCAGCGCTGACGTATCAGCAGCTCGACGAACGTTCCAACCAGATGGCCGCGCATCTGAGCTCGACCGGCGTGGGGCCGGGTCGGATTGCCGTTGTGTTCATGGAGCACTCTCTTGAAGTCGTCGTCGCGATCTTAGGCGTCCTGAAGTCGGGCGCAGCCTATGTGCCGGTGGATGCGGCAACACCGAAGGGGCGTCTTGCAACAATCCTGAAGGACATTGCCGACGGGACCGACGGGCGGGCGCCGGTGGCGGTCACTCAGGCGCGTCTGCAGTCCGTCATTTCCCCGAACCTTGCCGACATTTTCGTGCTCGACGCCGATTTCGGGTCGATCTTGAATCAGCCGGACTCGGCCCGACCGTCGGCTGCCACTCCGGATGGCGCCGCCTATATCATCTTCACCTCCGGCTCGACCGGCACGCCCAAAGGCGTCGTGATCGAGCATCGGAGCCTGGTGAACTACATCTGGTGGGCCGCGCGGGTGTACAGTTCCGGCGAACGTCTCGCATGGCCGCTTTTCTCATCCCTCGCCTTCGACCTGACCGTCACGACGCTCTTCACGCCACTCATCACCGGTGGCCGCATCGTGGTCTATCTTGGTGATCCCGAGGTCCAGAGCATGGTCGTGCTCAAGGTCATCGACGACAATGCCGTCGATATCATGAAGCTGACGCCGGCGCATCTCGCGATGATCCGCGACCGCAATCTTGAGACCACAAGGCTGCGCAAGTTCATCGTGGGTGGCGAGGACTTCAAGGCCGGATTGGCTCGCGATATCACGAAAGCCATTCCCCATCCTATCGAGATCTACAACGAATACGGACCAACCGAAGCGACTGTGGGCTGCATGATACACCGTTTCGACATCGACCGGGATCAATCCGCATCGGTGCCGATCGGCGTTCCGGCCGCCAATGCGGGCATCTACGTCCTCAACAAGGCACATCAGCCCACCATCCCCGGCATTATCGGTGAGATGTTCATTGCCGGCGACGGCCTGGCGAGAGGTTATTTCAATCGCCCTGACCTCACTGACGAACGTTTCCTCACGGCCACCGATCCCCGAGACCGGTTTTCGAAGCTGCGGCTGTACAAGACGGGCGATCTCGCCCGCTGGAACTCGGATGGGCGCATGGACTTTCTCGGCCGCGCCGATCATCAGGTTAAGGTTGGTGGCGCTCGTATCGAACTGGGCGAGATCGAAGCCCGGCTTCTGAAGCACCCGCATGTTCAGGAATGCGCCGTCGCCGCCATCGCCACCTCGGTGGTGAAACCAGCGATACAAACAATGGCCCAAAACGGCCATGTCGAGCCGCCAGCGGTCGAAGACGGCATCGCACGACTTGTGGCCTATTATGTCTCGTCGAAACCTGTGACCGTGGCGGCCCTGCGCGCCCACCTTGCCGAAGAACTCCTGGAGCCCATGATTCCGACACACTATGTTCGCCTCGAACGGATGCCGCTCACGTCCAACGGGAAGATCGACCGCGTCTCGCTTCCCGAACCGACGGCGGAAAACATCCAGCCTGCACAAGACTTCGCCGCCCCCTCGACGGAGACCGAGAAGACGCTGGCCGCGCTGTGGTGCGATCTCCTCAAGGTCGAGTCGATCGGCCGTGACGACAACTTCTTTGGCCTGGGCGGGCAGTCGCTCTTGGTGATGCGGGCGGTGTCGCGCATGCAAAAGACCTTCGGGGTCGACGTGCAGCTTCGCAATCTCTTCGAGCGACCGACAGTGGCCGGACTGGCGGAAATGATCGACGCAATGCGCTGGGTGGCCGATTCCAGAGTCCCCTCACGCGAGGGACCGAGAGAGGAAATCGAACTCTAGCCTATCGGACGGCCCTCCGAATGGCCCTGGGGCGGATGAAGATGATGGACAAAGCTTGGGTACCTTCGCGTGGATCGGGGCTGCCTTGGGTAGCGGGGGAGTATGAGCTCTTACGGGACCAGGTCCGCCGGTTCGTCGAGGAGGAGATCAAGCCCTGCGCGGATCGCTGGGAAGAGGATGGGTTCATTCCCCGTAAGGTCCTGCGCCGCATGGGCGAACTCGGCTTCTTCGGCATCCGCTACCCGGCCGAGTATGGTGGTGCCGAGATGGACGCGGTTGCATCGACGGTCTTCGCCGAGGAGCTCGGGCGCTCGACCTTTGGCGGCGCCGCCGATGCGATGCTGGTCCACAGCGACATGGCTTCCATGTACGTCTTTCACGACGGAACCAAAGCCCAGCGGGCCCGCTGGATGCCGGGCATTATCAGCGGCGAGGTGATCACCGCGGTCGCCATCACGGAGCCGGATGCGGGCTCGGACGTGAAGGCCATCCGCACGCGCGCGCTCCGAGAGGGCGACACTTACGTCCTCGATGGCACGAAGCTCTACATCACAAATGGCGTCCACGCAGATCTCTACTGCGTCGCCGCCAAGACTGATCCCTCGGCAGGAAGCAACGGAATCACGATGTTCCTCGTCGAGAAGGGCACGCCCGGGTTCAGCGTTGCCCGGGAGTTGGACAAGCACGGCTGGCGCTCCTCCGATACGGCGGAGCTCGTCTTCGACGGTTGCCGTATCCCCGCGGAGAACGTCCTCGGCGCGGAGGGACAGGGCTTCTACTCCATCATGCGCAACTTCCAGAACGAGCGCCTTGTCCTCGCGGCCATGGCGATAGGGACGGCCGAGGCGGCGATCGATATGACCCTCGCCTGGGTGAAAGCCCGCCGCGCATTCGGGGGCGCCCTATGGGACATGCAGGCGATCCGTCAACGTCTCGCGATGCTCTCTGCGAAGGTGGAGGCAGGCCGCCAGTTTCTCTATGCCACAGCTTGGCGCATGGCGGCCGACGAAGATTGCCTGCGCGAGATCTCGATGTTGAAGGCCATCTGCGGCGAACTCGTCAACGAGGTCGCCTATGCATGCGTGCAATTCCACGGCGCCATGGGCGTCATGCGCGAGAGTCCGATCGAGCGGATAACGCGTGACGCCCGCGTCCTAACCATCGCCGGCGGCGCGACGGAGGTGATGCTGGAGGTGGTCGCGTCGATGTCGTGAGCAAAACGCCGCCGCCACATCATGCGTCGCATGCAAACCCCAGCTCAAGGATCGCATCCTGGCCGCCATGCACGACATCTCAGGTCTTGAGCGACGAGGGGGGCGGTTCATCGTGCACAGGGCCGGCGGCAGAATCCAGATTCGTCGCGAAGGCCAAGATGAGGGCCGCACACGCACCCTCGATGCTGACGGCGAGCGTCCAGCCCAGGACCAGGCCTTGAAGTCCACCGAGCTTCGCTCCCGCGATCACGAAGCACAGCTCCAGCAATCCGCCAAGCGCGAACCAGCGAGATGCCTTGCGCATCCTGTCGCCCAACCGCGCCAGCGTGCAGGCATGAAATTTAAGCGTTGATCCCAGCAGGCTGAAGCCGAGGAAGCGCAGGCTCGATCCGGCGATCTCAGGATAGGCCGGATTGAAGACCGCCAGGATCGTCTGCGAATAGGTGAAGACGAAGACGGCGCAGACTAGCGAGAAGAGCAATGACGCCATCACCGACAAAAGGATGTCATGTCTGGATTGTTTCGGGCTCGCTCGCACTACGGGGAACAGGACCGTGGCCATGGCTGCGGGAATCAACGAGGCGATGGAGACCAACATCCACAAGCACACGAAGGCAGCATTGATGGCCGGCGACAGTAGAACCAGCACGAGGTAAGGCATGATGAGGCCCGGCGCCTGCAGGGCCACGTCGAGCGCGTAGTGGTCGAAGACCTTCTTGCGGAGCGTTTGGAGCAGTTGGAAGTCGGGAGGCCCAACGAGTTGACGCGCACCGCCGCGCGTCAACAGGTCCACGCCGACGAGGGACGCCAGCAGGCCGGCCGCCCAGCTCAGAAGAAGCGCGACATGGGAGGTGTAGCCGGCAGCCGCGGCGGCGGCGATCAGCATCAGCTTCAACATGCCGAACAGCACCAGCCGGATCATCCTGCCGGCGCTGCGCAGGTTGCCCAGGAATGCCTGGTCGGCCACGATGGCGAGAACGGTCAGGCCGCAGCCGAGGACGAACGCAATACCCTCGAACCAGCCGCCGATCAGCGCACTCGAGCTGTAGAAGTAGGCATGCCCGAGGACGAACAACAAGGCGAGGCCGACCGCCAGCGCCACCCCGACGCACGCTGCTGCGGCCACCAGGCCGCGCTCCCTGCCAGGATTCCGGACGATCTCGCCCACCAGCATGGTTCCGAGCCCCGCCTCGCCCAGCGTGCCGATAAGCCCCATCACGGACAGCAGCGCTGCGGTGTTGCCGATCACGTCCGGCGAAAACAGCCGCGCCGCGAGCCACCAATAGACAAACCCGAGGCCGGCCGCGGCAGTCGTTCCGATTGCCAGAGCGCCGGAATTCATTACGAGCGCGGCACTCTTTCGAAGCTCTCGACGCACGCGAACAATGGCCGTTCCGGCGCGGTCTACCGACATGGTTGCTGTCCCGAACCTTGCTGCGCCGGCACCGCGGACCTGGCGGCGGCTGGGCGCAGGACGTCCCGGTAGACCTGCTCGATCCGGGTCACCACCGCTCCGGCCTTGAGGCGCTCGACCTTGGCGAGGCTTGTCGCCTCCAGCCGGGCGAGCAAGGCGCGGTCCTCAAGAAGTGTCTGCATTGCGTTGGCGAGGGCCTGCGCGTCGCCGCTCGGCACGAGAAGGCCTGTTTCGCCATGGTCGACAATATCCGGCATGCCGCCGATGTCGGTTGCAACGACTGCCTTTCCGGACGCCATCGCTTCCATGATCACTGTCGCGCAGGCTTCTGGCCCCACCGACGGCAGCACGCCGAACAGTGAGCGCCGCCATGCATGCATGATGGCGGAATGCGGCCACATGTTGAAGACTAGAACGTTCGGCGGAAACTCGGTTGGCGTATCGGCGACCCGGCGCCCGACCAGGACAAGTTGCGGCGCACGCTCCAGGCTGGCATAGGCTTGCAGGAGAACGTCAATGCCTTTGAGGCGCGTCAAGTCGCCGACGAACAGGATGAATTCACTCCCGGGGAGTCCCCGCAGGCAGGCATCTTCCGGGCCAAGCACTTCGACATCGTCAGGCACGAAGTTGGGGATGACGTCGTAAGGAGCACGGCCTTGGGTGAGTCCGGTGTGACGGGCCACCGCGTGGCTCACTGCGATAAAGCGGTCCACCACGCGCCGAGCGGCGAAGCTCGATGCCCAGTTGCCCAAGCTGGTCGCGGCCGCCTTCACCGCGCCGTAATGCCCTGTTGCGCAGGGCAGGCACTTTGCCGGCGCTGGCCCACTGCAGAGATTGGCGCCCAAGTGCATGAAGTTCTTCTTCGCGCAGACAAGGCCGTAATCGTGGAGTGTAACCACGAGGCGTGCACCACTCAGACCTTTGAGCGGCAGGAAGGACGCGTAAATCCAGTTATGGGCGTGAACGATGTCCGGCTCCTCCCGGGCGACCAGCCGCTTCAGGGCAAGCACCAGTTCGGGATCCGGGAAGGGCGGTGCATGGCGGCGCTCGGGATCGGTGTGGAGGCCCGACAGCCGCTGGAGCGTGCCGCGCAGGCGATGCACGCGGACCGCGCCGTCCAGCTCGGTTTCGGGAGATCCGGGATGCATCAAGGTCCCGACGCTGACATGATGGCCCCGCTGCGCCAGAGCTGCGCCGAGATTGCGGACGTGCCGCTCCTCTCCCCCGATCACCGGGGGATAGAACTGCGACAGCAGCAGGATGCGCATGATCGAACCTCATTTCAGTTGCGCGGCACCAGCGTCGAAGCCCTGCGATAGAGCCGGTTATCCTCCGGTCGATAGAGCCGCGCCTCGGCCGTCTGGCGAGTTGCCAAGGCGGGCACCGGGATTTCCTGCGTCCAGGTGTCGCCCGGCGCGACCGCGATCGATCGGAAAACGGCGTACGGTTGCCCATCAAGAGTGATTTCCAGGTCGAATCGCTGAGGTTGGGTCTCGGCGCTCCTGATGCCGACGGTGATCCGGCCGGACCCGGCGCTGGCCCATGGCAACAGCCAGAACTCCGTGTACTTGAATTCCCGGTGGGCCGCTTCGTCCCGGACGGCCAGCGCGTAGGCTCCGCTCGCCACAAGCACCGCTAGCATCACCGCGGCCCCCTGCCAAAGTCGCAGCGGCGCAAGCGCCGGCCGGGCTGGCAGATCGGGAGTGTCGCGTCGGATGGCGGCCACCAGCGCCGCGGCGGCTGTCACCGCGCAGAACCAGACCGCCCAGCCGAGCGGCGTAAGGAAGCCTGTGGCGTTCAGGGCAAAGCCCCCGGCAATGCCGGCGGCCAAGCTTGCTCCGACCGCGTAGGTGAGGTGTTGCAGCACCGAGGTGGTCCGGACGCCAATGGCCCGCAGAATCGAGTGGCCCGAGACGACGAACATCATGGGCGCACCCAAGAGGGTACGGAGGAACACGCTGTCGCTGAGCGCAACGGCCGCCACCGTGACCGCCGCCCACAGACAGGCGACCAGGAGGTCCCGCTTGTTAGGAATTCCCATGCAATCCCCTCACGTCGTAGATCACGATCGAGCCGTTGTCGTAAATGCGGGCGACGCCCTGGACATCATTGAACTTGAGCAGCGCTGCGCCCGAAAGCGGCAGTCCCTTCTGCCGTTGCCACGGCTGAAAGTAGAAGCCCAGCACCGGCGGAGCCGTGGTCAGGCGCAGGTCCACCAGCAGGAAATCAATGTCGCTTCCTGCCAAGGCCCAAAACTCTTCAGGCCCCAATGTCTCACCCTCGAATATGCGCGCGGCATCGACGCCTTCTTTGATCTTGACCCTGACGTCCTGCCGGCCGTAGCTCGCAAGCAGAAGGCGGTTGATGCGGTCGGAGGTGAAGTGGTTTCCGGCACCGAGCCACTCCTTGGCCCAGCGCGCCGTTTCGATTCCCATGGGCTCGACTGAGTCCTGATCTGCCGCCACCCTGTAGCGCCCATGGATGGGATTGATCGTGGCACTCGCGACCCCGCCCACGACGATGACCGCCAGAGCAACGGCCGGTACGATGCGGCGCCACCCGCGCGGCGTGCGGCCCTGCCAGAAGTGGACGATGCTCACCGCGACGACCATCCCGACGCCGATGAACACGAACGTTCCCATGCGGTTGCCGATTTCCCATCCGGCGTTGGTCAGTCGGAAGGCCACCGAGACCGGGAGCCCGAAGGCCAGTAAGGTGAGGAGCACGAGGCGGCTGTCGCGCCAGCGGCGTTTGAGAATGGCCTGGATCGGACGCCAACCCGACCGCTCACCACTCGGCGCAGCCATGGCCAGCGACCGAAAGAATCCCGTTGCCAGGCCGAGTGCCAGCAGGATGAGCGCCAGCAAGGTGGTCAGCCGCATGTAGAGGGCCTTGTCCGGCGCTCCGAGGTGTTCCGATATTGGGGTGGCCGCGCCCAGGATCTTCCCGAGCAATGCGGAGAAGCCGGCCTCGATCACCGGGCCGAAATAGGCTGCGAGAGGGATGCCACTGGCCTGCATCCACAGGAACGGCAGACCTATGGCCAGGATCGCCGTGAGGCCCACGACGACCGCGGCCCCAATCCGCAGGGGGTCGTGCCGGCGCAAAGCCTCGAGGCCCGCCAGCGCCGCGAAATAGATGGCGGCAAAGGCGGCCGAAAGATGATGCGTGACCGCGAGGCTTGCCAACAGCACGGCAATCAGCGCGAACGACTTCAGCCTCGGTCGCCCGACGAGCTCCCTGGACGCTGCTTCGACCGTGAAGGTGAGCACGCACAACACGATGCCGACGCTCTCGTAGGAGAAACTCGAGTCGAACAGGAAGAAGGTCGAGCAGCCCATATAGGCCAGACAGGCGATGGCCGACATGCGCGGCGATCCGGCGATGCTTTCGAGGAACAGAAACAGGGCACCGATGAACGTGGCCTTGAGGACGGCCAACAAGAGCGTCCCCGCCACAACCAAGGGCAGTCCCGTCAGATCGACGATCGCCGTCGTCAGGATTTCCAGGGCGGGATACGTTGGCCCGATCGGGAAAAGCGGGTTGGACAGGAACAGCCGGCGCGCCGTGAGAAGATCCTCGGCTGCGATCCAGTGCAAGAACTCGTCGTAGCCGCTGAAGCTTGTCGGGGAATAGACCCTTTTGCAGTAGAATAGGGCTTCGGCAAGCAGGAACAGAAGGCACAGGCGCTCGCCGCGGGCTGTCGTCGGCCAGGCGATGCGGAGGCTGGTTGGAACCACGAGGAGGACAACACCGGACCAGAAGAGCACCGGCGCCACGTCATAGCCCCGGCGCCCGGCCGCGTGCCCGGCCACGATCAGGAGCAGAGCCGCGGCGGCCGTCAGGCACAGGATCGCGATCCATCCGGAGTTGGCCCGTTGCGGCGAGGGATCTGCGCTGCCGCCGCGAAGGTCGGGGCCGATAACGGCAGAGACGAAGCGTATCCCGGCCCTGAGCGGGTTTATCCTGGTTCGCGCGGTGAAATGAGCCGATGTCATCAGCCTGATGCTCCCGTCGCAGGAGGCCACGACATCACGCCGCCGGGAGTCAATCGGGCCGCGGATCGGCTGCTCAGGACATCGCAATAGACGTCGCTCAGCTTTTGCGCGCAGGCATCCCAGTCGGGCAGCGCCAAATCCGGCACCTCGCGATGAGCCTCCAGTTCCTCGGCCATGGCGGCGGCCAGCTCTCCCGGACCGGCGTTGCACGAAATCGCCCGGCACAGGCCATTGGCGGCAAGCTCCCGCAGACCGGACGTGTCGCTGACCAGGACCGGGCGGCGCAGCGACAGGGCTTCCATCACGGCGACCGGATGGGCTTCGTACTCGCTGAACAGCACGAACAGCGCGGCACTCGCCAGCAGGTCTGCCATTTTCTGCCGCTCGGATCCGGGGATGCCCGCAATTGTGACCCGCTTCTCGAGGCCGAGCGCCGCGACGAGGCGCCGCAATTCTCTCTCGTACGGCCCTGTACCGACGATGTGCAGCCGTACGTCCGGTACCCGGCGGATCAGGTCGGGCAAGGCCGCGATCGCCCGGTGATGGCCCTTGTAGCGCTCCAGCCTGCCGCCCGAGACGATCAGGTGCGGATCGACCTTTACGCCGGGGTTCGGAGCCGGCATCGCGGCGCCGTTGGGGATGACGACAAACCGCTCCCGCGGCACGCCCATCCTCGCGCTGAAGAAATCGGCTTCGAATTCGGAGACGCCGATCAGCCGCGCTGCCCGGGCTACCAGCGGCCGGAGCAGCGCATGCTGGGTGCGGCGTACTGCATTGCGCAGCCGGGAGGAATGCCCGCCGCTGTGGAAGGTCAGGACGAACGGCATACGGGTGCGGATGACTGCAAGCAGTCCGATCGGCACCACGAAACTGCTGTAACCCTGGAAGTGGACCAAATCCCAAGCCCCGCGCCGGATCGCGGTATAGATGCCGGGCGCCACATAGAGGTCCAGTTCCCTTGGCCAGGCCGGCACGCGCCGCACACGCATGCCGCGCACCTCCTCCTCAACCGGCAATTCGCCCGAGGGATCGGTGGTGAGCACGTCGACTGTGTGGCCACGCGCGACCAAGCGGGGACCGACCTCCTGGATGTGAGTTTCAGTGCCGCCCATGAAGGGATAGCAGCGAGCGGCAACCATCAGGATTCGCATCAGGCCTACCCGCCGTCATCACAGGCTGTCACGCCTCGCCTGTGCTGTTGGTGAACCCTCTCACGCAGGATGGTCTTGAGGACGCGCCAGCCGTCCGGGATTGCGCGCAAATGGCTCTCGCCGCTGATGCGGGGAGCCTCGAAACTCGCCACCTCGACGATATTGAGGTGGTTCTTCAATGCCCGTACGTTGATCAGGGTCTCTATCTCGAAGCCATCGCAGTCGCAATTCAGCGTGCCGACGTGCTTGGTCCAGAAGGCTATGTATCCGTAGCATAGGTCGGAGAACCAACCGCCATAGAGCAGTCGCACGAACAGGGTCAGCCCCCTGTTGCCAAACATCCGGAACAGCGACATGTCATCGGTACCGGCGCCCTGGATAAAGCGTGAACCCTTGACGAGATCCGCGCCGGCCATTAGCGCACTGACAAAGACGATCGCCTGCTCCGGCACCATGGAGCCATCAGCGTCCAGCATGACGATGATGTCGCCTGTGGCGGCCCGGAATCCCGCTTGCAGTGCAGCGCCCTTGCCCCGGCGGGGCTCCATCACAACCTTCACGTCCGCGCGCAGGCCGCGCGCGACCGCGACAGTGTCGTCTGTCGATCGACCATCCACGAT